>JBAZEK010000034.1 GCA_041653995.1 Dehalococcoidia bacterium | reverse complement strand
TACACACAACGTTCTAACCGAACGCAGCGGGGATTTTCATGGGCAATAATAAGCAAGGTTATTCCTTCACGCTGGAAGAGGACAACATCAATTGGCTGGACCAACAAATCGAAGAGAAGCGGTGGCGCAATCGCTCTCACGCCATAGACGAGTTCATTCGGCAGGCACGGGAGAAGGCGAACGCCGGAGGTGAGGCGGTTGCCACGAATCCGCAGTAAGCTCTCGGTTTCCGTATCGAAGCAAACGCTGGATGTCCTTGATGACATTTTGAGAAAGAAGCTGGCCAAGAACCTGTCGGATGCTGTGGACATACTCGCCAACAATTATCTTCTGACCCAGGGATTTGGGCATAGTTCCGCTACATCAGATATTATAGAAGAGTTGCAGGCAAACAAGCAGATTTTAATCAGGGACCTTGAAGCAACGCTCGACGACCTCATATCCGCCAAGGTGGAAGAGCGCATGGCGGAGGTCCAGGCAACGACCGTTCATGCAGAACCCAAGCCCGTGATGCCGCTGGACGAACTCTTGAGGCAATGCAACGCCACCACAGCAGAAGGCATCCAGACGTGGGCTACGGCCAATGCCACGCTCATCGGTACTACAGGCAACTCCGTGGATGACTTCGTGGCCACCAAGGTTATGATGGTGCAGACCGCCCAGGCTAATCAGGCGAAGTTGAAGAAAACACTCCCGACCCAGGCATCGAACGAATCCGATGCGGAGAAATGGAAACGCCTGTTATCGGAAGGCATGGTCCAATATTGGCGGTCGTATCTTAGCAACGAATCGTTGGCCATACCCGCCAGGATTTTCAACGTGGCCCGTGCCGCCATCGGAGCCCAGAAGGTCGTTGGCACCATGAACAACGGTGGCAAGGACGAATATCTTGTTGGAATCGTGAACCGTCTGCGGGACGACGCTGTTAAACGCCAATGGGATGCGGACGCCTATCTCAAGGAGTTCAAGACCATTTATGAGGGAGCGGACAGCATCATAATGAAGAACCAACCACAAAGGTGAAAACATGGGAGAGATACCAAAGGATTTTGACGAGGGCAAGTTCGTGAACGACCTGATACGCCAGCAGACTGCCCTGGGCAGCCATAACGTGCTGTTCACGGCGGAGCAGGCCGATTTCCTGCGGGGGATGTGCAGGATGATGGAGCGGGACGGAGCCTTCGATATGATGGTGAACGAATGGATTTACCTCAAACGGGCGTCCGTGCTGATTACCGGGGACATCATCCTGGTGGACGACCGCAAGCCGATGACCGCCGATGAGCTACGCAAGAGAGTGAATCCATGAGGCTCTACATCCCCAAGCAGGTCAGCCTCATCACCGACGCCAAGGAGGACGAGCATGTCATGGACCTCATGGATTGGCAGGACCTCTATGACATCATGGAGATGTTCGATTCTTTCAAGGAACTCAAGGCTCGGGTGGCCAAGCGCAAGCTGGAAGAGAAGATGAACATCGAGTACGAGGGGCTAAAGAACATCTGGGATGAGGACCGCATGCCCCACGGGACGCTGCGGGAAACCTTCAATGGGGTCATAAACATCTTCGGGGACGAGGCCACCGATGGCAAGCCCCCCAAGAAGCTGCCGAAGGACCGCCTGGTGGCGTTGCTTGCTGACCAATTCGGAACGACGACCCGTTCCGTGAAGCCCAAGCTCCAATCGGTCATCACGGCGGGGTTCCTGAAGGAAGAGTACGGGGCGGTCATCTTCCCGGTCCACATGATTCGGTGATGGCGTGGTCCTGGTCGATTGCCCCATCTGCGGTCGCAGGCACCACGATGGCTCCGCATCCCAAATTTATTGCCAGCAGTACGGAAAACTAAAGGAACTGCTGGCCGACATGGAGAAGAAGAACGAATCCTGGGCTCCCGAAGGCTCTACCGACGACCCCTTCCCTGGGACGTTCACGGATTTCTGGCAACAGCGGTTTTGGTTCGCAATCAGGAATCACATCCTGAAGCGGGACAATTTCACCTGCCAGGATTGCGGCCTGAGGTGCGAGAACGGCACCATTGCACCAAAATCATCAAGGATAGCTGATGCTAAAATCATCTGGAAGAAGGACGGCAACCACGAATTCGCATGGCACCGCATCGAGCCAGGTGGCTACAATTATCACGGCACGGATTCCTGGTTCGAGCTTGAGGTCCATCACATCATCCCCAGATGCAAGGGCGGCACCCATCACCCCAGGAACCTCAAGACCGTGTGCGACCAATGCCACGACCTATATACCGCCGAACTCCATCGGGAGAACGGCAGGGAGCGGCAGAAGGAAAAGAAGGCCGCCAAGGTCAAGGGCATGCCGAAATTGGAGGAATATCTTGAACGAGATTGAGTTCTTCGTGGCTGGAACGCCCGTTCCGCAAGGTTCTACCAAGGCGTTCTACATCAAGAAGGTGCAGAAGGTCGTAACCACGCACAGCAACAAGAACACGGACGCTTGGCGGCAACGGGTGGCCTCGGAAGCTCAACGGGCGTTAGAGTCAGGAGCGTTCTATGAGGACGACCAAAGAATCGGGTACGAAATCGAACTCATCTTCGTGTTCGAGCGGCCCAAGAGCCAACCGAAAAAGTGGACGCTCAACACCAAACGCCCGGACCTGGACAAACTAGTGAGAGCGGTCCTGGACGGGCTTACGGGAATCATCTTCCCGGACGATTCACAAGTAGTAAGGATTGTCGCTGACAAGCGTTACGCCAAGGACGAGGGGCCAGGGCTGGCGATTGCGGTGCGAAAGAGGCGAGATTGACGTTAAATAACAAAGTCATAACATCCCAAAAACTAGGATATTATGACACAACAATAAAAATAAGAAAAAAGGTAAAGCGTTTCAATCAAGAAGGTCGATAACGAGGTCATAGACCTTCTGGATGTCCTCTTCGGTGCAATCCAGGTCCCTCTTGAGGGTGTTGGAATCAGGCTCGATTCCCGACACCCAATCCTCGACCATGTAGCTCAGGATTTCCGCCTGGGCCATCGTCAGTTCCAGCGTCGGCATGTTCTCACCTAGTCGTTCTCAATCCTCGGTGCGATGGCGGCCTTGACCGTCAGGCCGGAGGGCATGGTGGCCATCAGCACCATCGGAAGGTCGGTCCCCATGTTCAGCGTCGCTTCCTTGGCGTTCTTATGCGCCCTCACGAACCCCATGAAGTAGTCCATAGGGAACAGGCTACGCACGGATGGCGATTCCCCGCCATCAACAGCCATCGTGATGCAACGGTTCCCGTGGTCGTTCTCGCTGGACAAGCTCAGTACGCCCGTGTCGTACTCCATGACCACATGGTCCGTGAAGCTTTCCAATATCCTTCCCGCCTTGTACACCAACAGCATATTGAGCGGGACGGTCGTTGGCAGGGTCAGGGCAGGGTACTTGGGTAGGGGAAGTTCGTCCTTGAGCAGGGGAACGCCATAGCGAACGAATCCTGCGGAGTCGAACGGGGAGTCCACCGTGATTGCCAGGTACTTGATTGGGGTGCCATCCTCGTGTCTGGACGGGGTTTCTATGGCCCTCATGCTAAAGACCTTCTCGGACTTCTCCACATGCCTCAGCATGTCCTTGATGGCGTCCATGTCGATGTTCAGGACCGCCTCTCCTTGGAAGTCGTATTGGGCGAACTTTTCCTTGGGCAGGTTCAGTTCGGTCATGCTCACATGGGCCGGGTCGGTGAACCTGGCCCACATGCCATCCTTGGTGAATCGCAGGCTGACCTCATCGGTCAGCCAGGAACTCGCCTCTATGATGTCGTTGAGGGCGGCACGGGTGATGAGGAACGCCGGGTACGCATCGAGGGTCGTGTACTCTTCGATTTTCTTCATGTCTTGCTCCTTGAGCATGAACGGTCGTTCATGCTTTCAATAGAACTATTTTAAAACAGAAAATGAAAAAAGAAATAGGAATAGGTTTTAGTCCAGCACTTCAACGAGCGTTGTCAGCCCCTTCCTGGCGGGAATCTCGTCGCCACGGCCCCATACTCGGCTTATGCCGTGTATCGGGCGGTCCTGGTCCACGACGATGGGCCACCACTCGTCCTCGGTGTCGAAGTCCCTGATTGCCTTGCCGATGTACTTCCTGGTGCTTTCGCTGGCCCGCTTGTTTATCAGGACCATCCTGGTGTCCTTTGCGATGAACATCTCAACCGCTCCGTGTGAAGGTTCTTTTCTTGTCTGGGGAGTCCGGGTCCATGCACCAGATATAGGCACCCACACAAATTACACACGGGTCATTGGCGTCAATGAGGGATTGCACCGCATCCATGAACTCTTTGTGGTTGAAGGGGGTGCAGTTATCAACGAAATTGACCTCCTTTATAGACCGCTCGTCGTAACGGCTGACCCGCAATGGAAACGGGCAACGCTCATCCACGCCCCTGACCAACGAACGAATCTTTTGTTCCGTGGTCCCTTCTTTGAAGTACGCCTCGAACTGAACGACATACATCTTCTCGCTCATGTTGTCCTCCGCACGACCAACGGTCATGCAATGATACTATTCCAAATCAGAAACTACGGGCGAGGGGCGTAAGCGATGGTCTTGGTGGGGACCAAATCATAATAGTGGATAGAAAAATGGGTCAGGGCGTCGGATGCCAGAAGTTTTTGTAAATAGCTCTTGAGGTCGTTAATCAGCGGGGCGTTATCTTCGGCACCGCCGTCCCAGAACATTCCTTCAAAAGACCATTGGAGGATATTTGGCGTTCCCTGCTCGATAGAACAGCCACGGAAAAAAACACGCCTGAACTCTTCAAGGACGACACGCCTCCGCCTATCCTGGGTGCCTGGATGAAAAACAACGGTGGCCTTGACAAACATCCCCTCGGGCGATGGCATGATGACTATATGAGATAGGAAATATAAAAAAGGTGAAGAGGTTTAGAGCTTTACGATTTTGTCCGCATCGGGCTGATTTATCGACACGCTCTTGCGGAGCATGGCGATTTCCTTTTTCAGGGCGTCGATTTGGCAATCCATCGAATCGCACAATTTCAAAGCGACATGGCGTCCAGCCCGTTCCTGCTCCCAGGTGGTATTCCTGGGCTTGTCCTTCCAATAAGCGGGGCTGGCCATCGGGTCGTTCAGGGGGTCGTACATGATACCTCAATGGCACGATTTTAAAACAGAAAATGAAAAAAGCGGAAAAGGTTTATGCCAACACCAGCACGGCGTCCCTTAGACCTTCCTGGCGGATTTCCTTCCCTCGCCCAACAATCAGGTCGAGGTATTTGTAAGCGGTCGATTGGCCGATGCCCATGCTCCGCATGAGGTATTCCACGGCGTCCGGCTTGGATACCTGCCCCTCCCGCTGAACCAATGCGACGATATGTCCATTGGCCTT
>JBAZEK010000033.1 GCA_041653995.1 Dehalococcoidia bacterium | reverse complement strand
ACATCTTAATCCCGTTCCACAACTGCACACTGGAGAACAGGCCGGTGGAGCAACTGATCGCCACATCGTGACCAGCTGCCTTCAGAGCAGGTGTCCACAGGGCGGTCTGTGTCCCGTAGCCGGAGCCGATGAGCGGCGAAACTGAATGCCACAAAATGCGCATTAACTATTCCTTTTTTTATTTTGCTTACGTTTAATCCATGCAAGACGATAATGTTCTCTTTGTATTGGAGTGCGGATCTTATTCCTATTAGGACTAACCCAACCGCTTGCTTTTCTTTTTATCCAGGCTTCTTTTAGTCGCAAAACTGTTATAGGAGGACGATGTTCTCCTTTTGACGCTCCCGGATGTCCCATCAATGTTTTACTGATCTTGTCGCCCCACGTACACCGCCACCCCTTCTTCCCTTCTTTCATTCGTGCGCGTGCTTCAAGAGTATGGTGTCTTCCTGTTATGGCTTTTCTTTGTTTTTCGATTTGTTCAGGAGTATGTTTACGACCGGTTAATGCCTTACTAATTTTTCTGCAAGAGGCCTTTGTGAGAATGCCGCCATCCCCACCATCCGTTCCATTTGTCAATTTAACTCCACCATCTCGAAAACGTTTAATCCAGGAAATCTCTTCCTTACTTCCATTTCCTTCATAAATACCAAGTAACGTAATTGTCGGAAGCAAACCTTTGTTCAACATCGAACGGATCCAACGATCTTTGTATGTATTGCCTCCTCTATTAGCACCGTCAAGATGTCCTTGCATTCGTTCTTCTAACGACTTGACAGTCTTTCCCACATACCGGACAAACCTGTTTTCCCCACGCAAAGCATATATCTTAGTTCTCATATCATGATCCGTTTGTAAAGGTCGAGGTCTTTCTTCCGATTATTGATTGCCGATAGCACTGCCCCTTTATCCTGCGCGGACAGGCTGTACGAATAATTCCCAATACTCTCACTCTGCAAATTGCTATTGTACTTTGTGCTTGACAAAACATCTTGCAAAATCTGATGGACGAGCAACGCTAATCCAGGAGGTAACGTCCCGTCGCTAGCTGGAGTCTCGCCTGCCGCATCGCTCGGCAAGGTATATCCAGCCTTGTAATAAACTAAAATGTTTGCCGACCCTAACGGGAACCCTGGACCGATTCCTGTGGTAGCATCGAACCCTTCAACTATCGATCCGCCGCCAAACCCCACCGGGCCGTTGCCGCTGTCGAGCAATTCGATCATATCTTCGGATATTATCTTGATCGGAAATGGATTGTCCGGAAGTATAAGATCAGCAGTGTCTGGATCAACAGCACTCGCAGCATAGATTGGACGAAGCATACTGGTTGGTTCAGTTTCATAATCGGCACTGTTCAGAGTCACCGACCAACCGGACACCGCCTCGATGGCAGTCTTCAGAGTTGACAATATCTTGCTCGTCCCCACGGGCAGGTCGGTTGTCTTCACTACCCCGGCTGTGGAGATCTCGGTGAGCGACAGGTTCGTCCCGTCAAACGAGACGCTGGCCCTGCTCACGGTGGCTGATGTGTTCTCGATGTACCCGGCAGTCTCTGTGCCAAGGAACACGTTGTACAGGGACAGGATCGGCCACTGCTCCAGCCGCAGGATCGGACTGCCCGTCCCGTCCACCCAGCTGAGGTAGGTGGTCACGACCAAATCCCGCTTCAAGTACTTCGCGATCTGGTCGGATATCTGTGGGATGAGGGCAAGAATCAAAGCATCCTGCGAAGTCCCCGTCATGCCCACGAACTGCTTAAACCGAGTTAGAGTCGTTAATTCCATAACATCCTACCCCTTTACGCACGCAAGACACGTCCTGGTTCGTCCTACAACGCGTCGAAACGCCTCAGCCATAGCCTTTACAGCCCCCGGCCCTTGCAACCCGTCCTGGAGTGTTTTCGCCGCTGGCGGACCGGCAACCATCTTGTTGGCCTGTGGCTTGGTAATCACTGCTCAATCCTCACGGTGACAGGCTTGGCCGGGTTGAGTTTCACCCGGTTCATCTTGTACCCGTCGTTGTAAAAAAGCATCCCACGCAACACCCGGATCGCCACGACTGCCGGACGCTTGCTAACCGTCACGGTGACATCCACAGGTTCTACTTCCATCGGGCAAGCCTTATTCTCGGCCGGCAAAGCCGTTTCCTGTTCTTCTGATTTTCCATCCTGTTCTTCGACCCGTTCAATTTCTCGTTTTATCTCTCGCT
Organism: Dehalococcoidia bacterium; assembly: GCA_041653995.1. Lineage (NCBI taxonomy): Bacteria > Bacillati > Chloroflexota > Dehalococcoidia > Dehalococcoidia bacterium. The sequence goes on along the minus strand of JBAZEK010000033.1, from coordinate 3,150 downwards.
TTGCCATAACCATTCTCCTTATTTTACGTACAGAATAACTGACCCTGTCCTGTTGCTACCCGCGACCGTTACCCCGAGCGTGAGCAGATCGTTGACCACATATGGCACCACATTGGTCGTGACACTATCGGTGATCTTGATCCCCGGCACCACGCTGGACACCGCGCTCGTGGAAACGCCTGCGCCCAAACCTGCCAGCACGTCCACGCCCGACCCATCCTTCAACGTCAAGCTATAAGTCGCACCAGTGGAGGTCCCGTCAAGGACCACCCGCGCAATCTCGCCCCGCACGTAGAATGTGGTTGCCTGACTGACAATCCCGTTGGTCGAGGCGGTCCAGGCCAGAGTGTACTTGGCGGGTGAACTGATAAGCGTCTTGGTCTCAACAACCGTTCCTTCAGCGAGGACAAGCCCCGCCAGTCCCGCAATCACAAAGCATAAAATCTTTTGCATGAATCTCCTTCCTCACCGGGGCTGTGGCCGGATTGCCGACAGCCCCATTGAGCTTCAAGTTAGTGATTCCGTTGAACCGTTCCGATGAACGTGAGGATATTGGTTGTCCCGTTCAAGTCCAGGTTTGTTACTATACACACCCCACCACCAGCCGCATTAGTCAAGGCCGCTATTGGAATGTTGCCCCCAATGCTTGACCCACCGGTCGTCAACGCATTTGTAATCGAAGCGACAGGAATGTTTCCACCGATATTTGACCCAGCTGTTGCCAAGGCGTTGGTTATACGTGCAAGGGCAAGATTACCGCTTGCAATATTTCCAGCAGCGCCGTTCGTTGCTGCGCCATAATCAACGGCCGGAAGTACCATTCCGCCAGCAAGCACATTAGTCACTATAGAAGGATCAAGCATACCCGCTGTGACCGTTCCAGCCCCAACGATGTTTGTCCTCATTGTGGCATAGTTTGCTAAAGCGACCAGAGTCTGACCGTCCGCACTTGGAGTCACTCCTGACCAAGTATCCAATTGAGCATCGTAAGCCTGAACATCAGTGCCAATCACCAAATTCAAGTTAGTCCGCATAGCCGCGTAGGTCAGCAAGAGCAATGCTTGTGCATTTGCCGAAGGCGTGATGCCTGCCCAAGTAGTCAAATCAGCGTCATAGGCTTGCACGTCCGTTCCGATTACAAGAGTCAAGTTAGTCCTCATAGCCGCATAGGTTAAGAGTAACAAAGCCTGCGCGTTTGCAGACGGAGTTATTCCTGCCCATGTGGTTAAGTCAGCATCATACGCCTGGACATCGGTTCCAATTACCAGTGACAGATTTGTTCGAACTGCCGCCGGAGTCAGCGCCGCTCCCACACCACTAGCATTACCTACAACCATATAGGTATTTGCCAACGTGAGGTTGCCAGGTAGCAAACTGACACCTGTAATCGGATAACGCGGATCAAGGGTGACATTGTAAAGGCCTCCCGTGCCCATCGTCATGTTGGTAATACCTGTCGCAGTCGCTTTGTAGATCACATCACCTTGACCAGAGGGACCGGAGTATTTGACCTCCACGTTAGCCCCAATCAAAGGCAACGCGATCAACGCGAATGCCATAATTTCCATTATCTTCTTCATTTCTTTATTCCTCCAAGTCCCATCAGGGAGGGCCAGGTTTGATCCCGGCCCTCCCGTCAAGGTAGTTTTCGTTTTGCTTGTTTTCCATTAAATATAGCTAACGTCCTCTTCTTGAGAAACTCAGAATTTGAACAGACTCTCTTCATAGAAGCACTTATTCTTTCTCTGTACTCAGGATTTGTGAAATGCTTTTTCATATCTTCACTGTGTTTCTTTTTCAATCCTGGATTTTCTAAGTACCTCTTTTTTATTAACTCACTATGCTTCTTTTTAGCTTCGGGATTTTCCCAATATCTTTTAACACTTTCACGCACTCTCTTTCTCATCATCGGGTCTTCCCAACACTTTATTGAAGCTACGCTGTTTTTCTTCCGAGACTCTCTTGAAGGATTTCCTCCTTCACCACCTTCTGTATTGTTTGTAAGTTCAATCCCATGATCCCTGAAATACTTAATCCAAGCAATTTCTTCCTTATTGCCATCACCATCCACTTTTGCTATGAGCGTGATAGAAGGAAGTTCGCCTCGATCAAGCATCTGACGAATCCAATTAGCTTTATGAGTATTGATTCCCTTACGAGCATCAGCAAGGTGATCGTTTAACCGAGATTCGAGAGAATTGATGGTCTTTCCAATATACCGAACAAAATGACGTTCTCTTAAAGCGTATATTTTAGTTGTCATCAATTCTCTCTATCTCGTATGAATTTATGAATTTACGCTCGGCATATTCTCGGCGCCGCGAACGTACCGAGGCTCGTACAGCTCGTAAATGCACGCGATATGCGTGCAGTTAGTGACCGCCGTGCAGTTCAGCCGGATGTACTGGTTCTCGCTCTTGAACGTATCCGTGTCGAGCATGTCGGCCCGGACCTCGAATATGTAGAGCGATGTAGCCGAGGAAGCCCCAGCAGTCGTCAGCGTGGAGGCCTCGACGCGGGTCAGGGCGTCATTGGCTGCCGTGTCCCCGCTGATGGTCTCACACTTCCAATACTCGCTGAACGCCAACGCCGTGCTGGCGGTCGTGGTCGTGCCCTGCTTGAGGGTCACAGTGCCGTCCGCCGCCGTGCTGTTGGTCGTGATGAACAGAAGAATACGACATTTCGCGTACTTCGCCATGTTCACCGACTTCGTAGCCGTATCAAGCGCTCCGGTTTCCATCGGGTCGCGCATCACTACCTTCGTGCATTCTGTCAATCTCATTGCCTGTCTCCTTAATTTCAGCTACCCATTGGATCTACCGCGCCTAATTGCGCCGTCCATCCCAGGCTCGCCTACTTTTGTTTTTTGTCATCGTCAACTTACGCGGTCGCCTTGAACTCGACCACCGGACTCAGCGTGGAGCCATAGGTGGGGGTCATGGCGGTGGCCGACTCGTTCTGGCCGTCAATGTACTTGGTCATGCGGAAGGCCGTCTGGCCAAGGTCGAATTTCAGGTGGATGCTCTGCGCGATTTCCGGGCCACTCTGATCGTCGGCGATCGTGTAGTCCGAGAAGTCAGTCAGAAGCACGCAACCTGCGGTACCCAACGCCGGAACCTTTTCGGTCCAAACAATCGGATATCCCCACAG
>JBAZEK010000032.1 GCA_041653995.1 Dehalococcoidia bacterium | reverse complement strand
GTACATGACGCGGGCGCTTGCCGAGGCGCAGGTTGCCGACCACCTCGTGGCGTGGACGAACGCCCGCGAGCCCGGGTGGGAACTTGCGGCAGACCACTTCACGGCACGCCGCCTGCCGATCATCTTTATGGGGCAACACGCCTGGGCGGCGGCTGATAAAAAGTACGGGTTTGCCGGCCTGCAACCCTTGGCAACGTTTACATGCCCCCGCAAGAAAGGTGTCCAGACAGACGGCGCGGGAGTCTACGAGACGGCAGGCGGCAAGGTCTTTCGGCTGGCACACCCGCAGTTTTACCGCCGCTTCTGGAAACATGAAAACCTTCTAACACAGCGACTAACAACCATAAAGGAGTTCACCACATGACGAAGGACGCGCCGGCAGCTGACATCTATGGCTACAACCCGATCACCCACCTGCAGCCGCGTGTGGGTTATCCTAATGATAATCTTACCTATAAGAGCCGCTGCCAGACCAGCACGACGGAGCGTTGGCGGGACTTGTTGCACGAGATCCTTGACGACGGTGAGAAGGTCGTCTCCCGCGGCTTCACCTGCCTTGAGTGCCTCGGGGTGAAGATCGTCGCAGACATGCAGGTGCCAGTCGTGCTGTCCCGAGAGCGGAAACTTGGCTACCACTTCATGTGCGCCGAGGCGGCATGGATCTTAAGTGGTGATAACAGGGTGGCGACGATTGCGCCGTTCTCAAAGCGGATCGCGTCATTTTCCGACGACGGGGCCACCTTCTTCGGCGCCTACGGGCCGCGTATCCTGCCACAACTTGCCTACGTGATAAAAACACTTGCCGAAGACCGGGGGTCACGGCAGGCCGTGCTGACCATCTGGCGTGAAAACCCGCCAAAATCTAAGGACATCCCGTGCTCGCTCAGCGTCCAGTGGCTTGTCCGTGACGATAAGTTGCACTGCATGCTCAGCATGCGCTCAAGCGACATTTGGCTCGGGGTGCCGTATGACCTCTTCAACTTCTCCATGCTCTCGCTCTACCTCCTGAAAAAACTTCCCCCTGGGTTATTGCTCGGGGACCTACACCTCTACGCAGGCAGCTCGCACCTCTACGAGGAAAACCTGGCGCAGGCAGAGAAGACGGCAAGGTCAAACGAGATTATCCTGGCGCCGTTTGACCTGGCAGTTGTACACGCCGCGTCGGCAGAAAAACTGGCCGGCACCCTGTGGAACCTGGCGCGCCAGAAGGAAAATGATAATGTTTGAACCACAGACAGAAGACAAATCCACCGAGGTGGAGGTACTTGAAAGGGGCGCACCGTTTTTGAAACTGCTGCTTGCCGCCCCACGGCCTATTGTTATCGCCTTCGACTATGAGACCACCGGCCTGCGACCCTTCCGGCAGGGCCAGATGATCATCTCATGTGGGGTCTGCGCCAGGATAGATAAGCAACTGCGTACGGTTGCGTTTTCAATGGAGGACAGGGAGACCACCAGCCTCTGGAAAAAAGTCCTGCAGGATCCGACGATCCGCAAGGTGGCGCACAACCTCAAGTTCGAGCACGTCTGGGGCATGGCATATCTTGGCGTAAGGACCGCCGGCTGGCTCTGGGATACGATGGTCGTCGCACGCATCCTCGACAACGGGTGTACCTCGGTCAGCCTTGAGAAGCAAGCGCAGTTACACCTCGGCGTCGTGCCCTACAAGGACGCCACCGACAAGCTGCTGCGGGCAGCTGCCGAGGAGGTCGAAAAGCACGGCGCCAACGCACTGAACCAGTTGACATTTTCAACTCTCGACGGCAAGGTGCTGGCGCGCAACGGCCTCGACGCACTTTACACCTACCGCCTGTATCAGCTGCAGCATACGGACTTTCAATTTACAGAGGCAAACCAGCTCTTTAACCGCGGCCTGCTGGCGCTTGCGGAGATTGAAAATGTCGGGGTGCGCGTCGACACCGGGTATTTTACGCAGGTGCTGGATACGCTTGCGCAGGAAAGCCTTGCGCTTGAGCGTCAGGTCTGGCGGATGCCCCTGATAAAGGAGTGGCGGCTGAAGTTTGGAAAGAAGACGAACATCGCCTCGGTGCGGCAGCAGGCCTATATCTTTTTCAACCTTCTTAAGTTCACGGCGCGAGAAAGAACCCCGACAGGCCTGCCTAAGGTCGACGATAAGGTATTACTTGAGCTTGATCACCCGCTGGCACGCTGCATCCTCAAGATCAGGAAGCTGTCAAAGGTCCAGGGCACCTACATCGAGCCGTACCTGCGCGAGGCGGTCGGTGGCGTCATCCATCCGTGCTACAACCTGCACGCGGTTTCGTCATATCGCAGCAGCTGCAGCAACCCGAATTTTCAGAACGTGCCGGCGCATGATCCAATATACGGGCCAATGATCAGACGCGGCATCTTGCCATGCAAGCCTGAACACCAGCTTGGCGAGGTCGACTACAGTGGCATCGAGGTGCGTATTGCCGCGTGTATCTGTAAAGATCCCACACTGATCACATACATCAACGACCCGACGAAGGACATGCACCGCGATATGGCCTGTCGCTGCTTCTTTCTTAAGGCAACGCAGGTGATAAAGCCGATCCGCTTTATCAGCAAGAACAGCTTTGTCTTTCCGGAGTTCTACGGGGCCTATTGGAAGTCCATCGCGCCGGCCATGTGGGAGGCGGCAAAAAATCAGCCGCTCACAGATAAGATTACGCTGCAGCAGCACTTGCAGGCGCATGGGATAACTGAACTGGGCACCCTCGTGGAGGACAAGAAGGGCTATTTTCATCCTGCCACGGAAGACTGCTTTTATGCGCACATCCAGCGGATAGAGATTTGGTTTTGGACAAAGAAGTTTCCGGTCTATGCGGCGTGGCGTAAAAACTGGTATGACAGCTACCTGACACATGGGTTCTTTAGGACGCCAACCGGCTTTCGCTGCCGGGGTGAGATGCGCCGCACCGAGGTGATAAACCTGCCGATCCAGGGATCCGCGTTCCACTGTCTTTTATGGAGCCTTTGTCAGATCCAGCAGTGGCTGACTGCAAATGAGATGGAGACAGTGATTATTGGTACCATCCACGATTCGATCATTTTTTCGTTTCATCCTGACGAGGTCCAGGTGGTCCTCAAGAAGGTGCAGAAAGTCATGTGCGAAGATGTACGGAATCACTGGCCGTGGCTGATTGTGCCTCTCGGGGTTGAAGCAGAGGTAGCGCCGCCGGGTAAAAGCTGGGCGGATATGGAACCTGTGAAGATATAGTTGTGCAGTGAACGGCAGCCAAAATGTATATTAAATATAAGGAGGAAAACATGAACAACAAATGGAAAGATGCAATGTTAAAGGTTAAAAGAATATGAAAGCTCCTCTTTCTTTTGAACATAAAGAAAAAATCAGCATGTCTCTAAAAGGGCGTTCTCCGTCTCTGGAACACAGACGAAAGATTAGTGAGGTGCTAAAAGGAAGGCCTTCGCCAAATAAAGGGAAACCGCGATCCCTGGAAGTACGACAAAAAGTTAGTCAAACTCTAATGGGACATCCCGTTTCTCCTGAAGCGCGGGCAAAAATGAGCGCCTCCCATAAAGGAAAACCAGGACACAAAGGATTTCATTTTAAGCATACAGAGGAAGCCAAAAAGAAAATCTCTCTTGCTGGAATTGGGCATCTCACTTCAGAAGAAACAAGACAAAAAATAAGTGCTGCTCAAAAAGGTAGGATACTCTCGTTTGACCAAAGAAAAAGATTAAGTCTTGCCCATATAGGAAAACAAAAAGGGAAAAACAATCCGGCTTGGCAAGGAGGGATTGCCAGTCTTCCTTACGCCTATGGATGGGGGCCAGAATTGAAACGAGAAGTTATGGAACGAGATGGAAGACGCTGTCGAAATCCAGGATGTCGAAAAACAGCGCGGCGATTGGCGGTTCATCATATTGATTACAACAAAATGAATTGCGATCCTTCTAATCTAATTACACTCTGTACAAGTTGTAATGCACGAGCAAACACTGATCGAAAATTATATGTAGAGTTCTATAAAATACTAAGGGAGGCGATATGTCGACGCAACCGTTGGAATACAATCAAGACATAGCAATAAATGTGGATGCACTTGATATCGAATGGGCTCGTCAAGCCGCGACATTCGGCGAGTACTGCATGGAGCAGGCCGGTACCCGCGCCAAACTGGACGCCATCAAAGAGCGCCTGGACGTGAAGGTGGCCGGGCTGGGGCTGAAGATCCGCTCCAACCCCGCCCAGTACGGCCTGGAGAAGATCACGGAGGCCGGGGTGCAGGCGGTGATCCTGCTGGACGCCGAGTGCGCCAAGCTGCGAGAGGAGATCGCGGTGGCCCAGTACGAGCTCGAGGTGATGTCCGCCGCCGTTCGTGCACTGGACCAGAAGAAGTCGGCGTTGGAAAACCTGGTGAGATTACAGGGACAGAATTATTTTGCTGGACCCTCGGTTCCCAGGGAAATCGGCAAGGAATGGGTGGCCGATGTGGAGCGCAGGTCCGCACGGGACAAGGTGAAGGCGGCGACGGGAGTGGAACCGGCTCGGAAGATCAAACGTTAATTTAGCAGAACAGATCGGCCCGAGACGCGACGGGCGGGACGTGCTCCGAGTCCAGCGAGTAACATCGGGGTGGGTGCTATACCCAATAGTAAATGCGATCACTTATCGGTCTATCAGGGTGATCAAGGTAGGACGATAAAACCGCAACCCTTGAAACCGGGCGTATAGGAAATAGGATACCGCCTAAAACGCCATCTGTTCTGTGATTTGAAAGGAGAGACAAAATGATAATGGACGCCTCGCCACTCCAACTCACTGTCGGCACGATAGGGCTGTTCCTGTTGTTGCTGATCTGGGTTTATCTGGCGGCCCGACTTGGGGCACACGGCGTTGCTCGTAGCTGGTGGGAGTTTTTCAGCAACAAGAAAAAGGAGGGTAAGAGACATGATCGGAAAAGGGAAGACTGAAAGCATGCGTGACAAGATCCGGCACCGGGCCGAGTCCCGCCGGAACCTGGGAGGTCTGGACACCCTGCAACTGCCGGAAGGCGTCGAGCTCTACAAGCCTGAGAAGGGGCCGGTCGAGTTCGACATCCTGCCGTATCGGATCAGCGTGGACACCCACCCCGAGGTGAAGAAGGGCGAACTGTGGTACGAGCGGACCTACTTGGCCCACCGTAACGTCGGCCCGGAAGAGAAGTTTTTGATCTGCCCGCGCACGGTCGGCAAGCGGTGCCCGATCTGCGAGGAGCACCAGAAACTCAAGAAGGACCCGAACGCCGAGGAGGAGGTCGTGGACGCCCTTCGCGCCAAGGAGCGGGAGCTGTTCAACGTCGTGATGAAGGATGGGAATGGCGAAGTAATGGTGCTCGACATCAGCACCTACCTGTTCGGGCGCAAGCTCGAGGAGGAGATCCGCGAGGGTGACGAGGCCAACGCGGCC
>JBAZEK010000031.1 GCA_041653995.1 Dehalococcoidia bacterium | reverse complement strand
CGGGGCGATCCGCAACGGCGTGTGGGAGTACCGCTTCGACAAGGTGACGGTCAAGTCGGACAACGCAGGCGCGATCATGGAGGCGATCCGAAACGAGGAGTGCGGGATCTCTGCCGACCTCATGGAGATCAACCTAGAGAAGCTTTCATCGTTCTACTCCGGCGTCCTGACGCACGCGACGGTCGCTGCCGCGCCGGTTGCCGTGACGAACGAGGAACACGTCCTCACCGGAACGACAGAGAACATCCTGACGTACCGCAACGGCGCGGGTACGGAAGTCGCTACGATCTCCGCTACGAGCGTATCCGGCGGCGGTACGACCTACGTCCGCGATTGCGACTACGTCATCAACGTCAACGCGGACGGCTACACGACGATCGCCCGCGCCTATCCGACCGTGATCGAAGGTGCGACGGCACTCTGCGCGGTCACCGGAACGACGGCCTACTTCCTCAGCGCAGGCGCGTGGGACGTGCAGCCAGCCGTCGGCGACCACATCTACGTGACGGGATTCACCGAAACCGCCAACAACGGAGTGAAGACGGTCACGGCTGTTACGGCGGACACGATCACGGTTTCCGAGGTGCTCGTCAACGAGGTTGAAGGCGACACCATCACGATCACCCGTGGCGCGATCGTGACGGGCGGGACCGTCTACGTCAACTACACCTACACGCCGCTTGCCAGCCGAACCCTCAAGGGCGGCGGGCTCACCGAGTTCACCGCCCGCGTCTGCCGGTTCACGAACACGGACAGCGCCGGGAAGATCTTCCGCATCACGGTCTTCTCGGCAACGCCGGAAACGGGGATCACGCTCAACTTCCCGTCTGACGACGCCGACGATCCGATGCTCTGCCCGATCTCGATGACCGGCGTACCCGACACGACACTGACGGCAGGCGAGCAACTATTTGAAATATATGATGAACAACATGCGTCGTAACTAGTATAATGAACGCGGCGTGGGTTGAGAGAGCGGAGAAGATGCGGGCTGACGGGATGTCGTATCGGAAGATCGGCATTGCGGTCGGTCGGCATGATTCGACGGTACATCGTGCTCTCAACCCATCCTCGAAAGAGAGGATGCAGGACTACAGGGCGCAATGGACTGCGACGAAGCGCGAGCATCTTGCGGAGTACAAAGCATCGTGGTACGCGGATCACGAACAGTCGGCCAAGTCCAGATCGCGAGCCCACTACGCGCAGAACTACGAGAGGACAAGAGCGAACAACGAGCGGTGGAAGAGAGAGCACCCAGAGGAATACAAAGCCGCTCAGCGCTCTCATTATGAAAGGAATCAGGAGACGATCATCGCTCGTTCTCATGCTCGCTATGAAGCCAAGCGCGACGAGATCCTTGAGCAGAACAAGCAATATCGCGCTGCGCATCCTGGCAAAGTCCTCCACTGGTCTGCCGCCCGTCGCGCTCGTGTCCGTGGGGCCGAAGTTCCGACTGATCGGGAAGCCGTCGCCATGATCTACCGTGAGGCTAGAATGGCGGAGACGGTTACGTGCTACCTCTGCGGAGCGCATCCGGGGATCGGGAATAGGCATGTAGATCACATCGTTCCTTTGGCGCGTGGCGGTAAACACGAGGCCGCGAATCTAGCGATTGCATGCAAGCGGTGCAATCTTGTGAAGTCAGACAAGCTCTGTTCAGAACTCGCAATGGCGAGATGAGGAGGTACACGAATGACACAGCCGAAGCTCGTGGACTTCGACGCGGTAGCCCCCGAGAAACGGCAAGCACGCATCGGCGGGCGGGTAGTGGACATCGGGTTCATCCCCGCCCGCGTGCTGTTCGACATTGCCCGATTCAAGGACGATATGGACAGCGGGAAGTTCTCGACCACCGAGCAGATCACCGCAATGGTCGAGCTTGTCGCCCGTGTGACGACGCGGAGTGACCCAGCGATCACGGCGGAATGGCTGCTAGAGAACGCCTCGATCCAGGGCCTACTCGACTTCTGCTCGTGGGTGATGAATCCTGCTGCACAGAAGGCCACGGAGTACGAGGAGAGCCAGGGAAACGCGGAAACGGCCAAGTCTCCCGAATTGAGCTTGGCCGAATCCTAGCGAACCTGGCGATGGCGTATGCAGGGACGACGCCGGATTACTGGCTCGACTGCCAGCCGTTGGAGAACTGGTTCATGTATCTAGGCTACGCGGAGGAACGAGAGATGCACAAGGCGCGGGTGATGATCGGACAGTGGGCGGCGGCGCACTCCAAGAAGGGGATGCCCCGTGAGAAACCGTTGATTGTCTCTTCCGCTGACGAGACGCCCGATCGTGCCGCGTTCTACCGCAACCCCGAGATTCGCAAGCGCATCGTGAAGGGGCCGCAATGAGCCAGATCGGGACGCTATCCGTAGGCATCCTCGGGGACATGGCTGGGCTTACCAAGGCCCTAGACGGCGCGAAGAAGGGCGTCGAGCAATTCGCCGCGAAGACCAAGGAGCTTGGCACCCAGGTATCGAATACCGGGAAGACTCTCAGTCTGTACGTGTCCGGGCCGATCATCGCCGCGACCACCGCCATCACCGCGCTCACGGTCAACGTCGGCAAGTTCGCTGATAACCTACTAACACAGAGCGCACAGACAGGCATCTCCACGAAGTCGCTGCAAGAGTGGCGTTACATCGCAACGCTCTGCGGGACGAGCGCGGATGCTGTCGTCTCCGCTATCTACGGACTGAGCCGCCGCATGGCTGAGCTCGAGAACGACACCGGCGAAGGCGCGGAGGCACTACAGAAGCTCGGCTTGACGTTCGACGACATCAAGGGCAAGAGCCCGGAAGCGGCGTTCAACTTGCTCCTTGAGCGGCTATCGACGATTCCCGACGTGCTAGAACGCAACTCGGTAGCATCGAAGACGCTTGGGCTCGGCTGGAAGGAGATCGCTCCGATCATTGCCGCTGGCGGTGACGAGATCAACCGTCTACGCGAAGAGGCCAACGAACTCGGCGTCGTCATCGGCGACGAAGGGATCAAAGCGGCAGCGGACTTCGACAACGCCTGGGACTCGGTTACGGAGCAGATAAAAGCAGCGAAGAATCAACTCGGGATCGAGTTCGCGCCGCTGATCCAAAATACTGTCGTGCCGCTGATCCAAAACACGGTGATCCCAGCGATCCGAGCGTTCGCGGAGAAGATCAAGGAAGTCGTGGAGTGGTTCCAGGAACTTTCCCCGGAAGCTAGACGGCACGTGATGATTGTCGTTGGGCTACTAGCAGCTAGCGGGCCTTTGCTAATCGCAATTGGTGGAGTAATCACCGCGATCGGGAAGATCACAACTGCAGTCAATCTGCTATTTGGCGCGGTTACGACTTTCCTCGGCATGCCAATTGTGGCTGGGCTTGCAGTATTTATCGGGGCCTTCGCCCTATTCCAGCAGAGCATTGGCGATACTGACAAACAGCTTGAGGATCTTGGATATCATCTCGACAAGTTCAACGACAAGACGAGCGAGCTAGAACGGCACTGGCACGACTTGATCGCTATGAGTTGGGGCGACCTCGTCGCTGACCTCAAGGCTGCCGCGGATCAAGCGGGGATCGCTGCCGATCAGTACGGGCTACTCGTCGAGAAGATCGACGAGGCATACCGCCAAGTGATTCAAGCGGAGAATCTAGAGCAGGCCGAAGGACTGTGGAAAGGACTCATCACCGGGATCATTGAAGAGATCGGCAAGCTCGATCCCGCGATGCAGGCTTTCGTCGACGCCCAGCTCCAACGCCTAGAGACGACGGCCGAGGTCACTCGACAGATCCTACAGAAGACGGAAGATGCCGCAACCGAGACGAGCGAAGCTGTGGCGGGAACTGTCGATGACGTATCTGTGGCTACAGGGGAAGCCAACAAAGCCCTCCTCGACTACTACACCAAAGTAGACTACCACTCCCGGCTGTTGCGGATGTTGACGAGCGAGCAATGGGCACAGATGCTCAAAGACGCGAACGACTTCGCGATTGAGCTGCAGTCATTAGCGGATATCCTGACGATCAGCCTAGTCGATTTGACCAACGAGTTCGCGCTACAGTACATCGAGCTACAGAAGTTCACAGCGGGGACAGATCAATACGCGGAGGCGTACAAGGATCTCGCCGCAATCGTAAACAAGGCGCGGGCTGAACAGGAACTCTTCTTCGCCACGACAGGGCAGGAACAGCCGACGCTTGCGCGGATGATCTCACTATTCGACGGGATTACTTTCGCCGAAGACAAAACTACTGCGGGAACTAATACTATCAGACAGGCTCTCGACGATCTTAGCAAGCAGGCCAAAGTCACCGCCGAGGAGTTCTTGACGACTCTTGCGGGCAACATGACGAGTGCGATCACGACATTCGGTGAAGGACTCCTGACGATGTCCGAGACTAATCAACAGCTTGCCGACGAGCACGCTTCCACGCTAGAGAAGATCAATACCGACTTTGAAGAGGCCGCGAGCGCAGCGTCCAAGGCGCGAGAGAAGGATCTACAGGATCTCAAGGACAAGCTGGCAGACGGGAAGATCACCCAAGCGCAGTACGCCCGCGACTCGTCGCAAGTATGGGGCGAGTACACCGACACGATGAAGCAGTACGAGAAGGAACGCGAAGGTGCCCTCGACGATGAACAGAAGGCATATGAGGAACAGAAGGTCACGATTGGCAAGCTCGTTGGCGACCTCGTACATACCGTTCTGACGGGGATTGCGCGGACGCTACTCGGCTACGCGGCGGAGCATGCTGCGTTGGCGATCATCAACGCGCTTCTCTTGAACCCCGTGCAGGCAGCCAAGGAAGCGGCGGCGGCGGCGGCGGCGGGAGTAGCGGCGGCTGGCATGGCGACGTTCGAGTCTGCTATCCCATTCGACAAGGGCGGCATGGTCGCGGGCGCACTCGGTGAACCAGTCCCGGCAATCGTCCACGGCGGGGAGGCGGTGTTCACGCCGGACCAGCTTGCGGCTCTCGGCACGATCGACTACGGCCTACTCGGGGAAGCTGTTCACGCGGGCGTCTACGACGCGATGGATGAGCTGGGTGTTGTATCCGATCGCCCGATGATCCTGCAGGTGGATGGCAAGACGTTCGGGCGGATCGCCTTGCCGCTTGTGCAGCGGGAGAAGGTTCGGCTGGGCTTGGAGGCTGTGTAATGGCGAGCGCGGGGAGATTCTGGCTGGGGCTGTCGGGTGCGGAGTCGCTGTTCGTCTCGGACGGTTTCACGATCGCCTGGGAGGGATTCGAGATCAACCGTGAGGGGCGGGTAGCGAACGGCGCGCTCGTCATTGACAACATCGCCACGAAGACGCGGTTCACGATCTCCTACAACACGGGCGCAGTCGGTCAGGATGCTTTGGACGCACTTCTGGCGCTGTACGTAGCCGGGGTCAGTGTACCGCTGTCTCTCATCATCGAGGAAGAGGATTCGACGACGACGACCTACACCGTGAAGTTCCGGCCATTCAGCCGGGTGCGGATGCTGACGAAAGACAAGTGGCTCTGGGAACCTGTGACATTCACTCTTGAGGAGGTTTGACGATGGCTTACGTTGGGCATGTGAAGCGACCGAAGGCGTCTCTTTCCGCTGTCGTGAT
>JBAZEK010000030.1 GCA_041653995.1 Dehalococcoidia bacterium | reverse complement strand
GTTACTCCATAAGTCCAGTCCCATGAAGTTGGATTGGCTATCGCGATATGCGCTGAATGCTCGCTTCCGGCGTAGAATTCCATGGCGTCCTCCTTAATCCCAGTACACGCTTACTTCGGCATCGGGCGTGCCTTCTCGCTCATCATCTCCGATGATCTTCGACAGCAGCCATCCCAGCCCCAGCGCTGAGGCTACACCTACTACTCCCAATACGACTGTTTTTTTCTTTTCGCTCATAACTCACCTCATCATTGAATTACCGCAGGAAGGGCACTTGGTCAGGTAGCAGGGCACTCCGGTAGTATGCGGCGCACTGTACCCGCACGACGGGCATACGCAGTAACCGCCGGGCCCCGCGCCCGGGCTCGTGCCGCGGTTCCTCCCGAGGCCCTGCCCTTCACGCTTCCATATCATCCAGCCCAACCCCAGGGCGACGCTTCCGCCTAAAAGACCCCATACCAATTTCTCACTCATGGTTACCATCCATATCCGTTACTAGAGCTATCAGCTCTAGGACCGTCATGCCTTTGTCCCGCGCGGCCTCCGCCAGGCGCTCCACGCTTAACTTGTCCGATATGTAAAGGGCCTTGAGCAGGCACTGATTGCCCTTTTCTCCGGTGCCGCCGTTGTAGGATCTGAGCGTGGCCATGATATCTTCCGGTATCAGAGCCACGGCCTGCGGCGTGGGCTTTAAGGGGCTGTGGTGCTCCCACAGGTCCCCGCGCCTCATCTTTACGTCTTCCAATACTAACCCGCACATGAAATCGTACTCCCTCTCCATGACGGCGACCTTTTTATCGATCTCGATGTTCTTGGCTTCGAGCTCACCGGCTTTGCCCATCCACTGCTTTATGGTCTTGCCCAGGGTGTGCTGGTCCCACTGCATCTTGAGGCACCAGGTCAATATGCCGGCGCCCAGTACGCTCAACCCCGATATCACCGATATTTCTTCGTATGTAAACATGGCTCATACAATTGATTATTCCCCTAGCTTGCCATCTCCGCTATGTGCAGGATTATCATCACCTCTCCGGTGCCGGTCTTGCCGCCGGCGGTGCCGACGGTTACTGTATCGCCGGCAGCTATAACTTTTTGTGTAAGATCCCCCGATACATAGGTTTTGTGGTAACCTAATGCTTTACTAACCTCTGAAACAACAAGGTCAAAATAATCATCATCAAGAGCCACGCCATCTTGGTATCGACCTAAGCGAACATTAACGCCGGCATCGGCGGATGAGGCTTCTGTATAAACAATTGTATAACCTACTAAACATCCCGGTGTATCTGCAAAATAAACCTCAATATCCGCCGCGGCACCAGATAAATCTAATTTCACTGATATATAAGATTTGTCAACTATGGTATGTAACCCAACTATATACATAGGCAACGTAGAATAGCCTACGACTACAACGTTTCTGATATTATTATAGTCGCTTGTATTGCCCTCTAAAACACCATAGTCTTGAGTAGCTATCCCCTGATTGTCTAACGCAATACCTCTAATATTACAGTGATTTGTAGCTCCTCTTAAATTTAATCCTGCACCTATCCCACCTTGCCCATTATTCAGAGAATTAAAATTGCAGTTGCAATATATGCAGTCTTGAAAACGTATCCCATCAAGTTTATTGTCTTGAGATACTATATCCATATTCGCGTAATTACTTGCCCCCATATAGCAGCCTACAGAAGACCCTTTACATATACCTTTTATAATGGCATTATGGCTTGCATCCAACATAATTCCGTATCTGTCGTTATCAACACAAGTTGCTGATATTACTAAATTGTCGGAGTTTATAAATTGACAGCCATCCGCTGTATTATCATGAGAAATTAAATCACTTACGACGGAATTATCGGCGTTAGCCAAATATACCCCACTGCCTACATTTATCGCGTCGCCATTATCATGAGTATAACACGACTGAACTATAATTCTGCCATTTGATCCAACTGCAACGGCGATTATCCCATGTTGTGCCGCATTTTTAACTTCAAGATATTCTAAATAAACATCGGGGGTATTTTCTATTCTTACTATATGAGCTGCAACAGTCTGACCCGCCCTATTACCATCAAACACTATATCACATATAGACACGTCACTAAGATTAACTAAATTAACCATGTGACATTCAGCGCCATCTGAAAGAAAAAGTATTGTATTTTTACCACACCCTACTAAAGCTAAACCTACTATACCTGTTAATGTGCTGGCTAGATTGAACGTCCCCTCCAGCAGCACCACCTTCCCGCCCCCCGCCGGCAGCGCATCGATCGCCGCCTGGATCTCAACGTTGTCAGCCACCCCGTCGCACACGTAGTTCGCGGCGGCCTTGTTCAGGCTATCGCTCGCGGCCACTACAATCGTCGCCGCCATTGCGCCTTTATTTTCGTAAGCCATTACACGTACCTCAACATGATCCCCAAAAGATAGCAGTCAGCGCCCACTGTGTCCAGCGCATCGTCTCCGTGGCGCGTAAAGGCCACGCCCACTATATCACCCGGGCCAAGAGCCCCCACGCCTACAAAAGCCGCGGCTATATCGATGCCTTCTACCTGAGTTCCTGTTACCGCCACGTTACCTTCGGCTACGGCCCCGGAGTCGATGTTGTAAGACTCTCCGCTTGCTATCTCGCCCCAGTCTGTGGCCACGCTGCGCCGGAAGTTTCCGGTATCTCCCGGGACCACCACGGCCTCGCAGGTCACCAGCTCCTGGAAGTTAAGCGGGATGCACACGTTGAAGCGGCTTACTACTTCAAGGCCGTCGGTGAGCTGTTCGCAGGGGTGGGCGCCTATATTGGAGGAGGGGTTGGGCACGGGGATAAATATCTCGGGAAGCTGGGTATGCACCCCTAAGTCTTGGATCTGACCGGTCACATTGCCGATCAGCTTATTATTCATAGCCCTGTTCTCGCCGCATGTCGGCCCGCCGATATTGATTCCGTACCCGCCGCAACCATTGATGTAGTTGTTTTCGATGGAGTTGTTGTCAGAATCGGACAGAAGGCGTATACCATCATTCGAGGCGCCCACTATAGTATTATTAATTATGGAGGATTCCATTAACCCAAATGTCGGAACCGTGGCTACGCCATAATCTACTCCATAGTCACAACTAATTATAAGGTTGTCATTTATTTCGTGATAATAATGGCCGTTACACTGACCAAAGTATATTCCGGCACCTCCCGCACTCTCAATATGGTTATCATGTATTTTGAAAGACATGCTCGTATTCGCAGCATCCATTGAGATATAAATACCATAACCATCTGTTGCGTTTATATAACATCCTTTTATCACGCCATATTGTGTGACCGTGCCTTCAACGTGAATACCGTCGGCATCACTTGCCGCAATATAAACGCCATCTATTATAAACATATCGCTGCCGTCATCGATAAATATACAATGTACTGTGTTACCGGTACCAGCAGAACCAAGTATAGCTAAGTTTTTAACGCAGCAGAAAACCTTGCCTATCATCTGTATAGCATGATCTCCTGTGGCTAATGCCGTGGCGATGATTCCGGTGCACCAACCCTGGCCCTCTAGCACTATATTATCATCAGGGAAAACTATCGATTCAGCCAGTACGAAAGTACCCTCGGAAAGTACAACCCGCCCTCCGGCGGCTGGCAGAGCTGCCATGGCCGCGTTGATCTGCACGTCATCCGCCACGCCGTCGCAGATGTAATCCGCCTGGGCCCGGCACTTGTCTAAAGCGTCGGAAGCGGCCACGAAGAGCGTTGCCACTCTCGGCGGCATCCAAAGTCCCTGTGCAGGTGTTCCTCCTCTAGGCATGTCAACTCCTTAAATAGCTGCCGGGATCTCCAGTACGCTGAAAGTCATGATAGTGCAATTTACGCTATAGCGGTAGTTGATAGTAGTGCTGTCCTGGACCAGCGTATCGAACTCAAAAAGCGCGCTGGCCGGTAAAGCCACGCCGTGGTTAAACTCCACAACCTGTGTGTTGCCGCCTCTGATGATGGTCACGCTCAGCACGCCGGCCACACTGAAAGCCCCCTGGCAGCGGAAGAGGGTAGGCACCACATAAGGCGTGAGGGCCGTACCGAAAAAGTTATTCGGCGTTAAGTAAGCCGTGTTGTGGATCACGCCTTTATCGATGGGCGTCATGGGATCGATGCTGCGCATTATGCGATAAATATCTCCGGCGGCAACTATAACACCCAGTGTAGCGAAGCCTATAGTATTGGCGATATTACCGTTTACCGTGCGATGGTAAGTTACGCCGGCGTGGATTATCTCTATGGTCGCGCCCTCAAATATGTTGACTTCCCAATCCTTCGTGGTATCGGTCAACTGTGTTGTCAGGCCGCCGGTGGCGATCCCCTCATCTACAACAGTGCTTGAGGTAACGGAGATCGAGCCGTCCGGAAGCAGGCGCAGCGGTATCCAGACATCAAGGCCCGCGGTAGAGTTTAAGTAATCCTTACCGAATATTTTGCTTCCCGCTCCAGACATAACTCATCTCCTAAGTGTTATTCGGCTCGTTGATCGTCGCGATGAAATCGTCAATGTACACATGATGATTTAGGCCACCGAGGCCAGATATCGAGAACGCTCCAACCATATATCTACCAGTCCCCGGAGCCGGCAGAAAAGGTACTTTATATTGGCTGATATCCATTTCCAATTGATTTACAAGGATCCTTACATATTGCCCGGTCTGCGTGTCCCACACCAGTTTTATTGAGCTATACGAATGGTAGTCCCAATATAATTGTACGTCATCTATGATCTCAACCAGAGGGGGGTCGTTGTATGTATACAGCAGAAGGCTTGGCCCATCTAAATACCATGCCGTAAAATAAACGTTGGTATTATCGTTGTAATAGTTCAAGCCCGCAAGCGTATCGTAAAACTGCACGGCAAAGGAAAATTCGTAACCCGCTTTATTGGGTTCTTTTACCCCCCAGGACCTCTGTACTGTGGACGCAGTAAGGAGGCCGCTGCTTAACTTCAAGCTAAAGCCGCCGTTTCTGAAACTCTCCGGGCTCCATTCACAGTTAGCCCCGGCTCCGGCACCAAGTGCCGGCACCCATGACTCAATGCCGCTCTCGAAGTTATCGTGGCAGACAACGTTCCCGCGCCTGTCGACCGAGTTATAGGCTCCCAGTCTAGCCGCCAGCTCCGCTTGGTCTGAAGTTGTATATAAGCCATCCCGCCCTGCCTGGCCTATAGGGGCAGCAACAGAGTAATCCGGCAGCCCCGCGCCGCGCGTCGGTATCGTCCAAGTCTTCGCAACTGTAAACATTAGAGAGCCTCCTCCACCGTCACTGAGACCGTTATCGTATGCGGATTTATCGCGTCGCCGTTCTGCAGCTCCACCCAGATGTTCTCGCCCTGCTTTACCGGCACGCTGAGGTTATCGAAGACGGGCGTAGCGTCGTTCAAGGCCATAAAGCCCGTCTCCGGCAGCACGCGCTTGTTGCCTACGCCCACGGCTACATCGACTAATGCGTTGCATCCAGCCGGCCAGTGCCTCAATATCTTTCTGACGTATCCGGCATAAGGCGATTGCGCCACCAGCCTTACCGCCTGCCCGGGCAGCAGTATCTGCTGGAAGGGCACTTCCTGTGTTCTTCCTATAGTCATTGTTTCACCTCCCGCGAGCTGCTGCACAAATTGCGTCAAGGCGTCCAGCTGCTGCCCCACAGCAAGCAGCTTATCGTCCGCC
>JBAZEK010000029.1 GCA_041653995.1 Dehalococcoidia bacterium | reverse complement strand
GGCTATGCTAGAGAAGATGTATGCGGGACGAGCCGTTTCCGCAAAGCCCGCTGCGAAGGCGTACCTGCCTGTGAACGCTAGGGGTCCTGGTCAGATTGCCCCGAGGATTGTGGACATCTCGTCCTATTAGGGGGTATGAAAAATGTCTAACCCCGTATGGGACCCGATAAACACCTCGGGCTTCAAGTGGAGATACGCACAGACCCCGAAGAATGTGAGCGAACTGCTCCCGTACTTCTACAACGACCTGAAGAGCTACGGCGACCCGTCCGTTGCAGGACGCATCATCGCCGGAATCCTGAAATGCGTTGCGATTGGCGAGGAGAAGTTCCAGCAGGCGTTCGGAGGATGGACCCCGGAGAGCAACGAGTTCGGGATGGTCCCGCTCCGCCCGGTCCATGTGGACATCAACAACAACAGGTGGAGGTGGGCCGATGGAACCTCGGCGTCCGTGAACTGGTCCGCTGAGGACACGTTCATTGACTCCTTCAGCCTGGGTAGTGATGAGTTGATTCTCATCTACGGGTATTTCAACCTTGAGCCGGTGCCGAATACCCTGGAACTGTTCATCCAGCCCGGTAGCGAGAAGCTGCCTATCTGGACCATCGAGCCGATGAGGGTGAAGAAGGAGCCATACTTCATCTTCCCCAAGCCGATAATCGTCGAGCCGAGGAGTCAGTTCGCTATCATGGCGTCCACCAAGTCGCTGACCACCGCCGTCACGGAGGAAGCCGGTCTGATGGGCTATCTCTTCGCCCCGAAGTCGAAGCTGATTGCCAAGGAAAGGGTCGTGAGCTGAACGGGGGTGTGATGTAAATGGCACACACTACCTATTGCGTCGAACACCAGGCCACTTCCGGGCACCGCTTGGTACAGCAGGTGGGGAGCTTCACCTTCCCAACCGCTGCGGCCAAGTCCGCCCGGATTACGGTCGGGTTCCACAAGTTCGTCGCTGGCAACCTGACCCCCGCCGAGATTCCTCTGGGAACCAAGACGGCACTCGTCGGCGTCCAGCCGTATTTCGTTATCAATCAGATAACGCAATGCCTGGACCGGATTGTCGTCGTCGGCAGGCTGACGGCAGGGCCGTTCAAGACCGGGACGCTGATGTACTCGATGTACGGCTACTGAGAAACGCAAACCAAACCTCTTCCCTTTAACCTCTTTAACTCTCTCTAACAGGAGGCGATATGATGAAACCGACATTCCAGGAGGGCGACCTCGTTGCTATTCTTGATGCCAACGACGAGCCCAAGACATACATGGTCCAGAGGACCGAGGACTTGATTTACGACTACACCTTCCAGACGGCCATCACCACCGGGACCATCGGTCAGGCGGAGCAGGTCGAGAACCTGGAACCGAAGCAGACCAACGGACCTGCCCGAATAATGTATCAGATTCGGGCGGGGGTCGATGTAGGCACCATCTACACCGAACTGCTTGCCGGGTCCATACGGAGGACCCCGTACAAGCAGCGCAGGCCGACCACGACCTCGCCATTTGTGGGGTACTTCGATGAAAGGACCTCCCCGTTCCACGACCCCAGGTTCGAACTGTACCTGCGGTACAACGAGCGTCCAGCGTTCCAGGTCTATAACCCCTGGGGGTTCAGCATCACTCCGAAGATGTCCTTCAGGGGAAAGAAGCTTCTGATGTACGAACTGGCTAAGGATTCCGTGCCATTCCTGCACGTCAGCAGGCAGCGGCTTGAGGACCTGAAGCTAGCAGTGCTTGAGAACCGCATACCGCACAGGCGTATCACCGCCTTCGGCATCGACGAGTGAGGAGGGATGACACATGGCAGAAAATGATTCCCCGGAAATCATCGTGGTAAGGCGGCAGGAGCGTGGGCATGATGGGAAGTTCTACTTCCATCCCAACAACGAGTACAGCTTCTACCTGTCGGCGGCCACGGACGCATCTAGTGCTATCGGAACTGTTCCCGCTGGAAAGAAGTTCAAGCTGCGGACGGTCGTTGTGAACAATACTTCCGCTGGCCCCGTGACGGTCACGCTGACCAACGGAAGCGGCTTGAGCTACACCAAGATGCAGTTCGCACTTGGCAGCGCTGCATCCAAGGAACTTACCGACATCAAGGGCATCGTGTTCGATGACGACCCGTACTTGCAGTTGAACACCTTCGCCACCTCCCTGGGCATAGCCCTCGGTGGGGAACTGGACCCGGATGAGGACGCCGCTTGAAGGTGAGCAAATGGACAAGGCCGAGTTCTGCAAGCTCATCGACTAGCCATAAAGGACGAGGCCGAAGGCGCAGAGCAATATCGGGAAATGTCCAGGTTCACCTTTTACACCGATGACATGACCGATGAGGAACGTGACCGGGCAGCCGGTAAGGACATGGACCTCCAACATGTTCTCGGGAACGCAGCACGGGATGAGGAGCATCATGCAGACATGCTCCGATGGCTGAAAGGAATGGTCTGCGGCGATTAAACCCCTTCCCCTAGTTTTTTATACCGCACACCGCATACATTGGTCAAGCACTCCACTTGCGGAGGTCTGGACAAATGGAATCAGATAGCCAGCGTAGCAAATCCTATCGGCGTGAACTGCACGATTTGGTGCAGAAAGCGTGTACTGATGGGGAAATGGGCTCGATGCCCATGAGAAGCCTGCTGTTGAACGAGGCGCAGTATTGCCATCATCTATCCCAGAACGCCTTTACGATAGAACACTCGTTAGATACCTGGATAGATAATTTTCGAAACAACCTACCATATTTTATGGCCAACAAGGTGGGGTTCAAGACACCTCGCACCGATAAGAAGGTCTTGGTCATAGGGGCGGGGCCATCCGCCGTGACCAATTACATGCGCCTGCATGACAAGGACATCTTCACGGTCTGCACCAATAAGTCCTTGGAGTTCTTGATAAGGAGCGGGATAGAACCGGATGTCGTTGTGGTGCTCCACTCTACGCCTGAAATAAAAGGGACCATCAACACGAAAGCCGTGTCCGAGTACCTGGGACAGGAAGGTCGATTGAAGAGCGATTTCATCATACCGACCACGATAGACCCTGGGGTGTTCTGGGAAATCGCCCACGTCAGCAGGCGAACCCATCAACATTGGTTCAATCCAGCCGTCCCGGAAGAGCAGGTAGAGAACATCAATCAGTTCATGGAGAGGATGACCGGGCTTCCGGTCATAGACACCGGAGGGGATGTAGGCGTGTTCGCCCTGCTGATGGCTCTGGAAATGACCACTGGGCCCGTTGGCATCATCGGGTTGGAGCATTGCCTTGAACTGAAAAAGGATTGGACCAATGAACAGGCGTTAGGATACCGCATCGAGTACGCCCCGGAGAGCGATATGCTCTATGCTATACCGCCTTCGTTCCAAATCACCTTGGACACCCTGGTGAAGCTCTGCAATTCCAAGGGCAAGGGAAGGGTCTATAACCTGTCCAAATTCGGGCCTGTGTACGCTAGAAGGCTGTTGCCGCACATGAGCATGGAGGATTTCGCATGTCAGAACAAAGAACGACCGAACTGTTGAAGAAGTTTGACGATTGGAATCGGGATGTCATCAAGGAGTTGCTTCCTGGTTGGTGCCGTAATGTGGCGAAGAACTTGGAGGTCGCCACGACCTCTATGGATTATAAACAGGGTAGTGCCAGGACGAAGCATTGCATCGTGGTGGCCGCAGGACCATCCTTGACCGACGAGGACATACTGTCGCTCAAGAACTATCCTGGGGACATCATCATGTGCAACAAGGTATTCAAGCGTTTCATCAACCTGGATGTGGTGCCGGATTGGTGCCTATTGCTTGACAGCAATGCCATATCAGAGGAGCAGTTCCGTTTCTTAAAGAATCGCCCGTGGGTCCAGACGAAGTTCCTCATATCGACCACAGCATTTCCGGCCACGGTGGAGATAATCAACGAACATTCGAAGGGACATCCCAATCAATTCTACATGTTCAACCCGACCGTGGGCCTCGATGGGGATATGGACGTAACGACCGTCTGGAAGTGGATGAACACTTGCCCCGAGCTTTCGCATGGCGGAAACGTAGGAACGATGGCGTTCATGTTCGCCAGGGACCGGGGCTATGAGGTCATCGGCTTGCTCGGATACGACCTGTGCGAGGAATTGAACCCGGAATGGACGCAAGAGCAGGCCAAGGACCGGGAATATCTGTATTTCCCGGACATCAACAAGGTGGTGGCGATACCGTTCTACTTCCTGGCCTATTCGCAATGCCTTGCCAACACCGCCCTGATGTGGCATGGCAACGACCCCAAGAGCCCGAGGAAGGCGGTGAACCTGTCGGAATCGCCGCTCATGCGGCACATCAATGTTTTCAAGCAGATGAAGGTGAAGGAATATGTCGAATGGACACACACGATTTAACCCATACAGCAGGAAGCTGCGGAAGGAATTGGACGGCCTGGTGGACATCAGGTTGAGGAACCAATGGTTCGAGAACTACTACGCCAACAAACCGCTCATCGAGAAGCATGGTGGGTTGATTAACATGCCGCTCATCGAGAGTGCAATTATAGTAGGGGCGGGATGGTCGTTGGAGAAGAACATCCATCTGCTCAAGGGATGCAAGGTCCCTGTCATATCCACGGACAAGGCGTTGAAGAGGGTGATGGAACACATCAAGCCACTCGCAGTATGTGCGCTGAACACGGCGGCCACGGAAGTATCTCAATGGCTTGATGTTGATAGCGAAGGGATTTGGTTAGTGGCCCCTGTTACAGCCCACCCGGACACCTTCAAGACCTGGAAGGGCCCGATAGCCTTCGTTAACCCGCAGAACACATGTCAAGAACTGTACGAATTGGTGCAGCGGGAAACCGGACTGATACCGACCATCAGAGGATGCAATTCTGGGTATTTCTCCCTCATAACCGCATATACGCTCAACGCCAAGATTGCGGTCCTGTTGGGGATGAACTATTCGTACCAAACCGAGGGAGAGGCGTTGGCGGCCACGCACAACAATCATTCCATCAAGATGATGGATGTCACCGGGAACTACACATACACGGTCCTGGATTGGCTTGACGCCCGCAGGGAGTTCATGGACTTCTGCTTCGAGTGGGCCGATGAGTTCCGGGTGGTGAACTGTTCCGAAGGCGGGATACTGTATGAAGCGAATCTCGTAGAGCATGTACCGTTCGCCCTTTGGAGGGAGTGGCATGCTCCTTAGAGAACAACGCTCTCTGCAAGTGGCGGAAATTCTCGGGGAAATCTGGGAGCAGAACTATGTCCGCAACAAGCCCGAGATAAAGAAGAGCTTGCAGGACAGCCCTGCGGTGAATGGAGACCCCGTGTTGGTCATCGGGGCAGGGCCGTCCTTGGAGAAGAACATCAACGACATCTCATCGTATCTGTACAACATAGCCGTGTGTGACAAGGTATGCCCCAGGCTGGCCAAGTTAGGAATCACGCCCGACCTGATATTCGCCCTCAATTCAGAACCAACGGATGTTGTTAATTGGATTGAACCGTTCAATGGCAGCCTCGCAGAACTTGTGGTGCCGTGCGGTGTGCATCCAGATACTTATTCTGATTGGAAAGGAAGTATTCGGTTCATCAATGCCGTGACCTCCACGGGTCTGCACCACCGGGTATCGCATGAAACGGGCCTGATGCCCGTGTCCATCGGGTCCAATGTCGGCACCTTCGCCTACACGATGTGCGGTCATTGGGGGGCGAATCCGATAGCGTACATCGGTCTGGATTTCTCATTTCTCACCAGGAACGAAATCATGCTCAGGTACGATGCGGAAG
>JBAZEK010000028.1 GCA_041653995.1 Dehalococcoidia bacterium | reverse complement strand
AAGAACATCGACTATTGGGCGTCCTGGGTCAACAGCCTGTCACAGACCGGGGCCAGCACAAGGACCGGACCCGTCGTAAGGGGGGTGACGCCGGTATGAAAAAGCTCTCCATCCCCAAACCAAATCTCATAGACAAAGTGGTGCAGTATTTCGATCCGGAAGCGGCCCGGCGGCGGTATGCGGCCAGGGTGTCCATGGCGTATGCCGAAGGCTATGCCGGGGCATCCGTGACGAGGCGGTCCCTCTCCGGATGGTCCACTCTGACCAGGGACGCGGACGGCGACACGCTGACCTATCTGCCGAAGCTCCGCGAGCGGTCCCGCGACCTGATCCGTAACGCTCCCATCGCAACGGGGGCCATCGGCCTGGTCGTCTCCAACGCCGTTGGCCAGGGATTGAAGCTCCAGGCCCGGATCGACCGGGAGTATCTCGGTATCGATGACGCGACGGCGGAAGCCTGGGAGTCCGCGGTTGAGCGCGAGTGGCTATTATGGGCGGATTCGCAGGAATGCGATTGCGCCCGGACGCTCCATTTTGACGATCTTCAGGCCCTTGCGCTCCGGCAAGTGCTGGAAAACGGCGACGCCTTCTTCCTCATGGCGCGGTTCCCGAGGCCTCCGAGTCCCTACCTGCTGAAGCTCCAGGCCATCGAAGCCGACCGCGTGAAAAATCCTAAATGGGCGATGGACACGCCAACCCTCTCCGGCGGTGTTGAGAAAGACCGCTACGGTGCGCCCATCGCCTATCACGTTCTGAAGGGCCATCCCGGAGCCGTGACCGCCGGATCCGCCAACATGGAATGGGATGTCCTCCCGGCGTTCAACGATCAGACCGGGCTGCGGAACGTCCTCCATCTCTACCCGGTATTGCGCCCTGGCCAGAGCCGTGGCGTGCCGTATCTCTCCCCGGTGATCGAATGTTTGAAGCAGCTCGACCGCTACACCGACGCGGAACTCATGGCGGCGGTGGTCGCGGGGATGTTCACGGTGTTCGTAAAAACCGAATCGGGCATGGGCCTGCCGTCCTGGAACCCGGCTGAGGAGGTCGGGGCGGCGACGGATGATGAGGATTACAAGCTCGGCAACGGCGCCATTGTCGGCCTGGCTCCGAATGAGGACATCACAACCGCAAACCCCGGCCGGCCGAATACCGCCTTCGATCCCTTCGTCATGTCGATTATGAGACAGATCGGAATGGCGCTGGAGATCCCCTACGAAGTCCTGATCCGCCACTTCAGTTCGTCCTACTCGGCAAGCCGGGCCGCTCTGCTGGAGTCTTGGCGGTTCTTCCGTACCCGGAGGGCCTGGCTGGTCAAAACCTTTTGCCAGCCTGTCTACGAGAACTGGCTATCGGAGGCTGTCGCCTTCGGCCGCGTCCAGGCTCCCGGCTTTTTCAACGATCCGCTGACTCGATCGGCCTATTGCGGCTCCATCTGGATCGGCGATGCTCCCGGCCAGATCGATCCGGTGAAGGAGGTCCGCGCTGCGGAGAAGCGGCTTTCCCTGGGCATCTCGACGCTGGACGAAGAAACGGTCCTGCTGACCGGCGGCGACTTCGAGAAGAACTTCCCGCGTATCCGGAAAGAGCGCGGGATGCTCCAGGAGGTCGGCCTGTGGGTCCCTGCCGTGGAGCAGCAGGCTGCCGAACCGGAGTCGGCATCGGAAGGCAACGACGATCCGGACAAGGAGGATGAATAGTGATGCAAGTCATCTCCAGAAAAGAAGCAAAAGCCGCAGGGATGACGCGATATTATACGGGCGTACCGTGTATTCACGGCCACGATGCCGAGAGGCATACAGGGAATAACGCATGCGTGATGTGCCAAAGAAAAACAGACTTCATTTATAAGAAAAAGAAATATGCGGAAGATGAAAATTTCCGGAAGAAAAAAATATCGAGGGGGAGCAGGCGTCAAAAGGTGCGCTACTCTACGGATGAATTATTCCGGGCATACAAGCGTGAACATTGCAGACAATATTATCTAAGAAATGAAGATGCCTTCCATGCTCAGTCAAAAGAGTGGGCCAGACAACATCCGGATGAAACCAGGAGAATTAAGAGGGAGTGGGCGGCGAAGGATTATGCAGCCAATCCTGAAAAATATAAGACCAGGGCGGCGGAATCAAGAAAAGCTAATCTGGCGGCCGCCAGAAAGAAGGGGCGGGAGTGGCAAAAAGCCAATCCTGGGGTCGTAAATTACCATAATACATGCAGACGCGCCCTGAAAATGAAGGCCATGCCAGCGTGGGCTGATAAAGAAAAAATCAAGCAAATCTACTTAGAAGCAAAAAGACTTGGTTTGGTAGTCGATCACATAATCCCTCTTAAATCAAAGTATGTCTGCGGCCTTCACGTTGAAAATAACCTCCAACTCATAACGGCAACAGAAAATGCAAGGAAGGGGAATAAATTTGAAGGAGGACACTGCTTTGCGTTTGCTTGAAATAATGAATAGTCCGTGGTCGATCGCGCCGGAGAAGCTCCAGGAGATCCGGGCCGTGTACGAAACCCATATGAAAGGGGAAAAGATCGATCTGAAGCCGATCAAGTCCGCGATGCAGAGCGGCATGGCCGAACTGGATGCGGAGCGGGGCTACCGGGTGGAAAGCGGCGTTGCGATCATCGACATCCGCGACGTTCTGACCAAAGGCATGACGTTCTTCTCTTACCTGTTCGGCGGAACGGCCATGCGGGAGGTCGGGGAGGCGTTCGACCGGGCGATCGAAGATCCCCAGGTCCATGCGGTGATCCTGGCGATCGATTCCCCCGGCGGCACGGTGGACGGCACGGAAGAGCTGTCGGGGAAGATCCTGGCGGCGAGGGGGACAAAGCCCATCGTCTCCTGGGCGGACGGCATGATGGCGTCCGGGGCCTATTGGGTCGGGGCCGCTGCGGATAAGATTTACATCGCCGGGGATACCACCACGGTCGGCTCGATCGGCGTGGTGGCTACCCATGTGGACATCTCGAAGGCGGACGAGATGATGGGCGAGCGGTGGACGGAGATCACGGCTGGCCGCTACAAGCGCATCGCATCATCCCATAAGCCATTGTCGGAAGAGGGTCGCGCCTACATCCAGGATCAGGTGGACGCGATCTATTCCGTTTTCGTTCAGTCCGTCGCCGCGATGCGGGGCCGCTCGGTTGAGGAGGTCCTGGAGTCGGCGGACGGTCGGATATTTGTTGGCCAGCAGGCCATAGCCGCAGGCTTGGCGGACGGGGTGGCCGGTCTGTCAGAGCTTGTGAATAATCTGAAGGAGGAATGGTCAATGACTAAAGAAGAATTACGGGCCAAACACCCGGACCTGTTCCAGTCCGTCATCGACGATGGGCGTGCGCTCGGCGTCACGGACGGCATTGAGCAGGGCAAGACGGCCGGATTTGCCGACGGTGAGAAGGCAGGTGCGGAAAAGGAAAGGCAGCGCATCAAGGACGTTAGGGCGCAGGCCCTTCCGGGTCATGAGGCGCTGGTGGAGGAAATGGTTTCCGACGGCAAAACAACCGGGGCGGATGCCGCGGTCCGGATCCTGGCGGCGGAGAAGGGCAAGCTGGAGGAGATGGCGAGAAAGATGGCGTCATCCGCGGTCCCGCCTGTCCCTCCGGTGACGGAACCCGATCCGAATGCCGAAGCGGAGACGTTCGAGGCGGCGGTTGATCGCCTGGTGGCGGAAGGTCTGTCGAAGGGAAAGGCGATGGCAAAGGTCGCCCAGGACAAGCCGGAGCTTCATGCAGACTACATTGCCCGCATCAACAAGCGGGCGGAATAAGGAGGAAAGAAAATGTCATCTGTCAATTACGTCAAGACATTCATTGCAGGCGAGGCCCTGTATGCCCATCGTCGGGTGAAGATCGATACCGCTTCCCCAGGAACGTCAACTGACCCCCCGGAGGTTGTTTATGCCGATGCTGGTGAAGACTACATCGGCGTGACCGAGTACGATGCGGCAAGCGGCGCTCAGGTCGCGGTGAAGCTCAATAACGCGCCGGGGACATTCGAGATTACCTGCGACATCAACTCGGCGATCGCTCGCGGAACCGTTCTATATGGGGCGGCGGACGGGAAAGTGTCGGATGCTTCGTCCGGTTCGGCGCAGGGCGTATCTATCGTTGCCGGTGTTACCGACGGCGACGTTATCGAAGTCGCTGTGTGGGGCATTAAGTCAACCACGGCGGCAACCGTATCCGTGGCCGATTCCAATTCAAACATGACCGGGGCCACGGTCGAGGCAGTCCTTGACGAGATCGAGAAGGCGCTGAAGACCACGCAGTATCATATCAACCCCGACTGGATCACCGCGGAGGATGGAACCGCTCTGACCAAGGCGGTCGATTCCCCGGCCGGCGTCGGATTCGCACAGATCAGCAACAAGAACCAGGTCATCAAGTGGGAGGCAGACGGCACTCCGAGCAAGATCGTAGCGCATTTCACGCTGCCCCAGGATCTCAATGACGCCAAGGACATTGTGCTCCATCTGCTCGGTCAGCCCGCGGCTGCTTCCCCGGCAATCACCCCGACGTTCACCGTCGAGGCGTTCTTCGACGTGGCGGGAACGGCGGTTGGTGGGGATACGGATTGCGGCGGGACTTCTGCTGAGTTTGCGGCAACGGCGGTTCTCCAGGAAAAAACCCTCACGATTACGGCAGCCAACCTTCCGGCATCCCCGAGTGCGCTTACCCTGGTACTTAACCCGACGGACGGCCAGATGGACACCACCGATTTCTACCTGGCTGGACTCTGGCTTGAGGGGACCCGCTCGGCCCTGACGACCTAACGATGAAGGCATAACGACAAGGAGGTAACATAAAATGCCAAGACCTACATCAGCAACAACCTTACAGCGTCCGGATCTTTCCACGCTGGCGTATGAGTATATGCTCGATGCCGATCGCAGGGGCTTCATCGGATTGAGCATCCTTCCGATCTTCGAGGTCCCGCAGCAGTCGGCGGACTATCCGAAGATCCCCCTGGAGGCCCTGCTGAAGCTCCAGGAACTCAAACGAGCGCCCAGGGCCGCATATCCCCGGTCCGATTGGGAATTCGAGACGGGAACCTACTCCTGCGAAGAGTACGGTTGGGAGGAGGCCGTGGACGACGTGGAAGCGGCCCTCTACCGGCGGTATTTCGACGCGGAGACGGTGGCGAACATGAGGGCGGTGGACATTCTGCTTCGCGCCCAGGAGAAGCGCATCGCGGCAGCGGTGTTCAATACCGCGAACATCACCAACACGGCCGATGTCGGCACGGAGTGGAGTACGGCGGCAAGCTGCACGCCCCACGCGGACGTGGAAACCGCGAAAGAGGCCATGCGGGCCGCAACCGGCCTTCTGCCGAATGCCTTTGCGATCACCTACAAGGTCTTCACCAATCTGCTCAAATCGAAGGAGCTGAAGGACGCCTTTAGGTACACCAACCCGATCGAGATCGGCGGACAGGAGGCCAAGCGTCGCCTCCTGGCGCAGTATTTCGGCGTCGATCAGGTGTTGGTCGGCGGGGCGATCTACGACAGCACGGCGAAGGGCCAGGCCACCACCATCGCGGACATTTGGGACGACGAGTATGCCCTTCTGTTCAAGGCGTCATCGGGCGGCCAGGATCTCCGCGAGCCCTGCCTCGGCCGGTCGTTCCTCTGGACGGCGGACAGCCCCGGCAACCTGGTAGTGGAGTCCTATCGGGATGAGACGGTCCGGTCGAACATCATCCGGGTCCGGCATAACGTGGATGAGGCGTTCATCTTCACCGGCGCCGGGTATCTCATGAGCAACATCACGGCGTAAGAGATGCCTACA
>JBAZEK010000027.1:3019-5801 GCA_041653995.1 Dehalococcoidia bacterium | reverse complement strand
GACCTGATACCCGCCGTGTTCAACACGGCCCGGCGCTACCGGGCGCTATACTCCGCCCTCTCCCCCTATATCATGGGCGTTAAGCTCAACGAGGAACAGGCGGAAGCCAGTATATTCATAGGCTTTTTACAGAGGGCTCCCCTGGAAGCCAGAATGACCGTGATCGAGGCCGGGGATAAGAGGGTGATGGTCTTCAATATGTTCTATAGAGCGGACTACACCGCGGAACTGGATTAGAAAGGGGGTGAATATGCAGGGTAAATGCTCGAAGTGCCAGATAGCATATCGGTTCTCTAGTCCAAGGGACTTAAAGGACGCCTATTGTCCTAAGTGTGGAACGAAGTTGTCGAGGACAACCTATCTCTATAAAGGTGAGTGGCGCAACGTAATTTACGCCTACCCGCCTATTAAAGGAAGGGGGTGATATTATGAATAAAACAACTCCATCGAACTGCAAATTGAAACAGTGCAAATACAACGTTATCCCACCTGGAGAAAACGCTCAGGAGTGTATAGGCTGTGAGGGACAAGAGGTAAGAGTGTTATATAAAACAACAATTACATTTGACATGTTTGTTGAGGCGGGAGGAGAAGATGAAGCCAGGGACACTATTACTTCAGACGCATGTGACGAACTTGACTACATTCTAACTTCTGGATGTTTTTATCCGGAGATAGAGGAAGTAACAGATCTTTCAGAAGTACCAGAAGACTGGCGTAGTGCTATCCCTTATGGCTCCTATAACGACGAACCTATAGAGAAAATGCTAAACAAATAATAAGCGAAGGGGGTGATAAGCAGAGCTGAACAGCATCACAAAAAGAAAGGGGGATAAATTGGCGAACAAAATAGACTTTGCACATGCTGAGCGTGTCCTGGGGGTTATGGCTGTCGATAAGCAGATAACCCTGGAGAAGCGCAAAGCGGTGCGCTTCGTGATCGATTTTCTCAAGACCAGTAATAATCGCCCCGCCCAGTTGCGTAACTGGCGCAGCGTTCTACCCCGGGTCGGCACCGCTGTCATACTAGGTTACCTGGGCAAGGGGAAATCCGCTCTTGCGTGGTATCTCGCGGAGATAGCGCATAATCAGGGGCGGCCCGTTTACGTCCTGGGCATGCCCAAGCGTACACAGAAGTACACGCCGAAGTGGGCCAAACACGTAAAGGACTTTCGCAAGATCCCGAAAGGCGCTTTCCTCATCGTTGACGAGGCCGCGCTGAGGTTCGGCAGCCGGCGCAGCCAGTCGGACAACAACATAGAACTGGGCGGTTTGAACGCTCTGGCCCGGCAGCGGGACCAGCTGATAGTCTTTGTAGCCCATACCAGCCGCATGATGGAGATCGAAGCGGTGCTGGACTGCAATTTGATAGTCTACCGCAAGCCGAGTATGGCGCATATCATGTTCGAGCGCCGGGAGTTGGCTCCGTGGACGCAGGAAGCCAGGGACGCGATCATGTCCCAGAAGAATCCGCTCAAGTGGGCCTACGTGATAGACCTCGAGGACGGCAGAAAGGGACTGCTCAAGTGTCAGCTGCCGGGCTTCTGGAGCGAGGAATTAAGCAAGGCCTGGGCCGAGCTCGACGTTGAAGAGCTGATGGCGGCCATGAAAAACAAAGTGAAGGAGAAAAATCAATGAAAGCTAATGATGTACTCGACCATCTGAAGGATGTTCGCAGTGTAACAGCGAAGGTTGTAGACCGGGAGCCTGCTACTAAAATAGTGGTCACTCCGGATATGGTGACCATGCGCCCGGGCAAGGGTAAGAGGCTGCTCGAGGTGGAGAAGGACGGGGTGAAAGACCTCTTCCAATTCCTGCACATGCCTCCCGACATGGTGGGTAAGATCATGCCTACGACCTGCGGCCAGGTGGCCAACGACCTGCTGGGCCACAAGGAGCGCTTCGAGCTCCTTGTGAAGGACGGCAAGATAATCGGGTTCCGGGCTCCGCATGCGGGACACAGCATGTCACCGGAGCGTGTCCTGGAGTCCATCGAGAAGGTGGTAGAGAAGCCGGACTACCACAAAGTCGCCGTAGACGGCCAGAACGTGAATCTGGAGATCGTCGGCATCGATAAGGCGACAGTCACTCGCGGCGACGTGGTGCGCGCCGGCGCCCTGGTGAAGTTCAGCCCGCTGGGTATCAGCAATCCCATCGTCCAGAGCTTCGTGATGAGGTTGGTATGCACCAACGGCATGACCTCGAGCACGGTGCTCAGGGAATACAGCTTCGGAGGGGGCCGCGGCGGCGATGACAAAAAGGACGGCCTGTGGTCCTGGTTCAGGAAGGGCCTGAAGGAAGCATACGGCTCCTACTCCAAGGTAGTGGAGCGCTACCAGCAGATGATAAAGGACGAGATCCCGGAGGCGGAGAGGGCCATGATGCTCGAAGCTATGATAAAGGAAGCCGGGCTCAAGGATGAAGCGGCGGCGACTGTCAGGACGATGGCGATCGACACGCCCATCCGCAACTCCTACGATATCCTCAACCTGATAACCTACGCCACCAGCCACGTACTGGAAGACCCCAAACAGATCCACCGGGCGCGCAGGGCCACTGAAGTATTCCAGGACAACGATAGCCACGCCCTGTTCTGCCCCGTGTGTAGGAAGGCCCGCGGCCAGGTGGCGGCGCTGCCCGCTCCCCGCGCCGAGGCAACCCAGGCGTCTTAGTAATGCGAGCGGCGGCTTATACCCCCGGCTGCCGCTTTCATGGTCCAGTCGGCTGGGGTTTTGAGGTTACCTCCTTTTTTCCTCAGCCGGCTGGGCCGCCAATAAAATAA
>JBAZEK010000027.1:0-2919 GCA_041653995.1 Dehalococcoidia bacterium | reverse complement strand
AAGGAGGTGGTTATGAAAAAACTTGGCAAAGAGGCGCTCTACGAGCGGGAGACCACCATCCTCTTCAACGAACTGGAAACGGATTGCATGGTTTATACCTGCAACAAGAAGCTGCAGCGCCAGATAGAAAAACTGGGCGTGAAGCCGGAGTCTAAAGACCACGTAGGGCGGAGATACCGCTTCCCCAAGAAGTGGCTGCAGCCCCCGGCTAAACCCAAAGAAAGGAGCTCCCGTGGGCAGAAAAAAGAAGCCGCCCCTCGTACTCGAGGAAAAGGTAGCGATAGATCCAAAGGGCCTGCTGGTGGTAGAAAGGCCGCAGGCGCAACTCGGGTTCCTCAACGTGGAGATACAGGGCGAGGACGCGGGAAGGATAGTCTTCGACCGGCGGTCCGGAAAGACAAGGGGCGAACTAAAGCTGTGGTTCAATCAAACAGTGTTCGCGGTCAACCAGGGCGAGTCGCGCAGGGTAAGGGAACAGCATTTAGTGATAAGAAAGGCCATCTGCGACAAGCTCGGAGGCATTGACGAGAACAGGGACCAGTAACTATACTCAGATTAAATATATAAAGGAGGCAATCTTATGAACAAGCAGGAGCGGAAGGTAGCGATGGAGCTGCTCAAGAAACGCAACGTGGTGGCGGTGGGGCGCGGCACGAAGAAAACAGAGGGTATCGAGACCCGGCAGCCGGCTATCGTGGTCAGCGTCAAGAGAAAGGTGCCCCTCGCGGCGCTATCCCGGAAGGACCGGATCCCGGAGGTTATCAATGGGCGGCATACCGATGTCGTCGACGTGGGCGGCGAGATAACACTGCGCCTCGATGATCCAAGGTTCAATAAAAGGAATGCGCCGCGCCGGCTGCAGGCGGTGCAGAGCATCGAGCACAAGCGCCTCGGGGTCATGGGTAAGCAGGATATCACGGCCAGGGAACGGCCTGCGCACCCGGGCTGCAGCATCGGTCACAAAGATATCACGGCAGGGACATTCGGCGCGGTGGTTTATGAGAATCAGACCGGCGCCGTGATGATACTGAGCAACAATCATGTCCTAGCCAACGTCAATAAAGGCGAGATAGGGGACCATATCCTGCAGCCGGGTAAATACGACGGCGGACAGTACCCGGCGGATATCATCGCCACCCTCGACGATTTCGTGGAGATCGAGACGGTGAGCTCCAGCGACTGCCCCTTCACGTCGGCAATGATAAGGATCTGGAACTGGCTTTCGGGACTCTTTGGCCGCCACTCGAGGTTATCCAGCTACAGGGACGTGACCAACAAAGTGGACTGCGCCCTGGCACTGCCGACATCAACGGTAGTTATCGACCCCTTTATCCCGGATATCGGCGTGGTCACCGGTATCGCGGAGCCTACAGTCGGCATGGAAGTGATGAAACGCGGGCGCACTACAGAAGTCACACATGGCAAGATCGACAGCATCGATAACATAGTCAACGTCAACATGGGGGACGGCGATTACGCCATCTTCGAGGACCAGACCATCATCAGCGGCATCGGCGGCAAGTTCTCCGCCGGCGGCGACAGCGGCTCGCTCATCCTGGACAAGGGCAGGCGGGCTGTGGGCCTGCTCTTCGCCGGCAACGACAGCATCACCATCGCCAACGATATCAACAACGTGCTAAAGGCCCTCGACGTAAGGCTGGTGAAGTAATGACTGACAAAGATATTCAGCTGAGGCGCGATATCCAAATGATGTGGAACTCAGCGGATCGCTTGAAGCGGGCCCTAAACTGCCAGGTGTTCGATAAGCTCAATAAAGCATTCCTCAAGAGGGAAGCGAAGCTGCACTTCAAGTTGACGGTGAGATTCCTGACCAGGATGGCCAGGGGGCGCTACTGGTAGGTTCGATAGCAAAAGGCCGGCGAGATCTCGCCGGCCTTTTTTATTTCTCCTTATGCCCGCGGCACCGGCCCCCGCTATCCACGTTATCGCAGCCCGGCGTGAAGACGGTATTGCCGTCGGCCTTCATTTCCTTGACCAACTCGTATATTTCGCGCTCTTCAAGGGGCTTGCCTGTTTCCGCATCTACAAGCACCTTCTCCCCCTCCAGCGTCAACCGCAGCAGCGCGTCCAGCGCTATGCAGCAGTGGTACATCTTACTCAACCAACCCCTCCAGACCGGTCTTTCTCTTGTATACCGCCCCTCTCAGGAGCCGCTCCTTCACTTCCCTGTCGTATGTCTCGAGGTAATCGATCATCAGTATCCCGTTCAGGTGGTCGATCTCGTGCCGGGCCACCTGGGCTTGCGACCCTGTGAACGTGTATTTTCTAGTGTTCCAGCGCTCGTCCATGGCTTTGACTTTTACGTACATGGGACGCTCTATCTCAACCTCTATTCCGGGCAGGGACAGGCAGCCTTCCCTGACGCGCCGCGGCTTCTTCTCTTTGATTATCAGAGGGTTTACTAAGACGATGGGCGTCATGTCGCCCACGGCTATAACGCACACCCGGTGCTTGAAGCCCACCTGATTCGCGGCCAGGCCGCACCCGCCGTATTTCTTCATGTCGTAGAGTAGCGCGGCGGCCATCGCCTCCACGTTTATCACCTCAGTAGCCTCTATACAAGGCACGCGCAGCTTTTCCAGATCCGTAACTATCTCCATGGCAGCACCTCCAGTAGACCCAGTATCTTCTTGAGATCCACGCCGATCGCCTTGCTCACTATATCGATCACCTCGTCAGAGAAAGCGTCCGGTTCCATACCGGCGGCCTTCATGGCGTCCTGCAGGCGTGTGTGTCTGAACTGGCTGATAACGGCGTAGGGTATCATCTCACCTATCGTGTCCCGCTTGTCAACGTCCCATATGAATTGACCAGTCTTGGGCCCGTCACCCAGTAAAAGATAGCTACTACCATCCACAGCGATATCCATCACACGCAACATCTTCCCCTGCAGCGCTT
>JBAZEK010000026.1 GCA_041653995.1 Dehalococcoidia bacterium | reverse complement strand
AAGGGCGATGATCTCGCCTTCGATCTTCGGTGCAACATTTGACATTGCGAAGTATGTACTATCTGGGGTTTCGTAAACAGTCTTGGTTTCCATCGTGAATCTCCTTTGATTCTAGTATCGGCTACTCTCACTCGCCGTTATGTTCTCTGTTTATACTGTTATAACTATAATAACATATAATCATAAAATGTCAATACCTTTCGTGGTTATTCAGAAAAAGACTATAATAATTTAAGCAAACAAAAAGCGCCCGGTTCGTCGCCGAGCGCTTCATTTATATGAGCCGTCTAGCTTCCGGCTTCGTGAATTGCGCCGATAGCCTGATAGTCGGCGGCATAGTCCTCGGCTTCCTCGGCGTCTAACAGCCGCGTACCCCGGCGAGCTTGTGCAGCATACGGCTTCCCGTCTGGCCCGGTCACGCTGGCGGGATCGGCTTGGGCGAAGGTCGTCTCCCGCGCCTTCGGGTGGGTCTGTTCAATCTCGAATACCCAGTTGAGTAACATCGACGGCGACCAGACAACCCATAACGACGCGCCGATAAAGAGGAAGCGCAACCACGTCAAGAGTGGCGCAAGGCTACCGCTACGATTCGCCGTCATCCACCACACGCGCCCGTCGCCGAACTCCCACGCTAGACGCGGCCACACGCCGACCAGTTGCGCGATACACAAGGCGCATCCGGCAATCAACGCCAGGCGCACGGCTTGACGGTGTGCTTGCAAGCGTTCAGTAGCCCAGCGGAGCGTGTATGTAGGTGGTACTATGCGCGTGACGGTCAGGTCTTGCGAGTACAATGCCAACATACCGAGAATCAGCCACCCGGCAGCCTGCCCGGTGACGACAGCCCACACAACCATATAGGCCAGGAGCATAAGGCGCAAGACGATCTGGCTTGCCCAGTAGATTAACGCACCAATGAAGGTATCGCGTAACGTAATGCGCTCGAAGGTGCTACCGCCACGAATAAAAGTCCGTTCATTGCTCATCGTTCACTCCTTTGCTTGTCTCTGCCTGCCTGACTAAAATAGAGACAGCCGTTAAAAACTTATATTTATAACCAGAAATGGCACGTAGAATATTAGTCAGGCAGTCAGGTTATGCAAAGCACTCGCCGCCGCACGGGTGTTCGTAGTCTTTGCCGAATAGTGTAATATTTGCGCGGCGGGCTTCGTTTCTGTCTATCTGCAACGCTTGCGCGTAAAGGTCAGGCCACCGCTCCGCGACTTCTTGCCATTCATCGAGTTGCTGCCCTGGACACATCCAACACCGTGAGCGCGGCGGTAATTCGCCGAACA
Source organism: Dehalococcoidia bacterium (assembly GCA_041653995.1). Classification (NCBI taxonomy): domain Bacteria; kingdom Bacillati; phylum Chloroflexota; class Dehalococcoidia; species Dehalococcoidia bacterium. The sequence goes on along the minus strand of JBAZEK010000026.1, from coordinate 5,057 downwards.
TTTCAAGCGCCGCCATAGCGCAATCGTTACGGGTTATGCCCAGGTCAACCAGGGGGTATATTTTCTGCACCCAGGCGCGCGGCTTGTTTTTCTGCATCCGCTTCCATTCCTCAGCGTGAATACCATAGGCTAGATTGTATCTTGTAATATGCTTGACGCGGCGCAACTCACGGCGCATTACATCGCGCTTCCAGTGAGTAGAGCAGAAACCACGCAGAAAAGCGCCGCCGTCAAGATCAAAGCCGCCGGGCAAGAATGAGCCGCCATTGCCAGACCATAAAGCCGGTAGCGGTTGCTTGACGACATACAACTCAAACGGGAGTTGCCCCCGGTGACGTTCCAGGTATTCCCAGGTTGAAGGACATTCGCGCCCGGTGTCTACGATGACGCCAAGCCACGGCGCGCGGATTCTATCCTGCGCTACTAACGCAGCATAGCCCCAAGAACCAACGCCGCCGCCGAAAGCAAGAATGTCAATCATTGTTACCGTGAACCGGGCAATCGTGAGAGGCAACTTGCACAAAGCCGATAGATGTTTTCGGGCAAGTACAGCCATCCTGTGGGCGGCGCAAGTATGCGTTTTCTGCTGCCAAGCGATCATTCTCTCGCTGTAGTTGTTTGACTGATGTTTTCCACCAATCTAACTCGGTATACAGCGCGCCCATATTGTTGAAGTGGTGATAGTATTCCTCGCACATTATCACGACATAGACACCGTCAATGCCGTAGGGGAAATGATGAAACGCGCCGCTTACTTTGCGCAGATACCAGACTATAAAACCGTGAATCAATTTTCGCATAATGCTCCTTTGTCAGTTAGGTCAGCTTCTACCGTACAGAAGCCGAGTTCATCCAACTGTTCCGCGACGTTGCGCCCCATTTGCAGCAAGCGCCGCGCTGGTTCAGTTCCGGCAATTCCGCATCCAGCCTGACTGAGGGCCGTCTGTAAAAGCCCACGCCCTAACGGTTTAGGCCGATGTGCTGCGTGAATCGCAATGGCAATCTGCTCGTCGGTGAACTGCGTTTCGGGGCGTCCCGGTGAACTGCCCATAAAGCCGCTGATGTCGTATTGCGGGTATTCACGCAAGAGCGGCTCCCCGCTGGTATAGCGTCGTAGTTGTGACGCGGGGATGTGGAGCAACTGACAACGTTCGTCGATGAACGTGCCGTCCGGTTGCTTCGCCGATACCATTGCATCGCCTTTACCAAGCAGAACTTGACACATATCGTCACCGCGAATCAGGCGGCTTGCCGTTGCCGTCGGGGTATGCAACCCTATAGTCGCATCGAACATATCGCGGGTAGCGTTACCGGGACGCCCGAAGGCGACCAATGAAGGCTTGTGCGTGCCAGCGATGATCTTGACGTGGGCGGCGCGGCCTTTCAAGGCAACGTGATCGAACAGCGCCGTGACTGCCGGACTGCGGGCGTTCTCAGTAAACGTGTGGAATTCATCCGCGACGACGATCACCTCTGGAAACGCATCTGTACCGAACGCCAGGTCTTCCGTTTTCTCGGCAAGCATCACGGCATAGCGGCGGTCAATCTCCTGTACCACCCACCCTAATGCATTAATCCATTCTGGTTCGCTAATCGCTACCGGCCCGACCTGTCCCGGCAAGCCGTTGAGGATGCCCAGACCTTGCCCGCCTTTACCGTCGAGATAGACGCTCTGCGTGCGCCGTCCGTGCGGGCGCAAGTTACCGAAGGCGAACAGACACGCCAACAGGCGCATTGTCCACGACTTGCCGCTATCAGTTGTCCCGGCGGTCAGCAGGTGAACGATACTCTCAGAGTGCAGCGTGATCGTGGTATTGCCGTTGGACTTGCCGACTGGGAGCAGATGCCCGTCCAGTGGCGGGCCGCCGGGCGCAATCGAGATCGCGGACGTGAGCGGGATTTCGACTTCCTGCTGTTCGGCAGGCCACGCGGCTTCGGCGACAACGGTCTTGCGGTTGATGTAGGCGTGTGGCATACCGGGCATATCGTCGGCCCACGGCACAAAATGCACCAACACTTCCGGCGACAAGGCGCTCAACAATTCGGGATTCCGCAAGCCGACGTTGAGACTTACCATAGACGAGCGATACCCGGCAATGGCAGTGTAGTCCATTCCATTCGTGGCCTTCGACAGCTTAAACGGTGTCTTGCCGGCAATGAGCGGGTTGCGCAGATTGCCGACCAACGTGGCTGCGAAGTCGCGTGTCATATCGACGCGAGCACTCATAGAACACTCCTTCTTTTTATACTACTAAAGATTATCTCTACCGGTGCGAACAGAACACAACATCAGCACGGTCATAAACGCCGCGATGCCCGCGCAAACGATCCCGGCAGTCTCTCCCCACGCATACGCGCAAAGCGCATAAACGAGCGCCGCGATAGCTGCGGCGATAACGGCGTAGATTGATAGTGTTAAGCAACCCGCCGCGTTCATTCCGCACCTGCACTTTGAGCGCGTGCATCTGCAAGCCAGTTGTATTGCGTGCGTGCAGACGGCAGTGCATAACCTTCCGCTTTTAGCAAGGCTTGCAGTTCTTCGATGGTCAGGGTTGCACGTTCGCCATTCATCTTTGCCGTAATTGCCCGCCAATCTGCAATCGTAGCGGTCTGGTGTTTTGCACTTGCGGCAACTTTCACCGCAACTGGCGCAACCTGCACTGGCGTTTCTGCAACTGCGCGAACCGTCTCTGCAACTTCAAGCCGCTCTTGCGCCACTTTACGGCGCAGACTGGCGCGTTGGTTAGCCACCACTACGCCAATGGCCGAGGCGAACGGGAACAGACACGCCAGTAGCCGGATGAGCGGTGCGCCTTCGATGACCACATTATAGACCGCCGTCGCCACCACAATGCCGGTGGTCGTTGCGTAGAAGCCCAAGAGCAAGCTCAACGGGCGGCGCTCGGATTCCAACGGATTGCGCGGGTTCTGTAGGCGCTTGCCGCTCGCGCCAGTCATTTGCGCGGCGTTGTACTCTTTAGCGTCATTGTACGCGGCATTAGCGTTGACGCCGATCAATTCGAGCGATGCCGCCACACAAGCCGCCACTATCACCGGCAAGCCAAAAATTTGCTGGACAGCCTGCGCCGTCATCACGGCTTCCGGTAACGGGGCGAACCACGTCGCCCCGGCAGACAAAGCCGACAATAGCACGGCGTTAACTTCCTGCGCGGCTTCTTCGACGCGCAACGAGAGGGCGCGTTTACTCGTCGTCATCACCAGTCCCCGTTACCGACAACGTTCCGTCATCATTCACCGGGTAGGAGAGCGTCGGCGCGATGATGTGGCACTCCACGCGCCCGCGCAGCCGGTTGACTACCTCGACAACGTTCCCGGCCCGCGCCAGTTCGATATACTTCGCCAGATTGTGATGCAATTCGGTCATACTAATTTGAATGGTTTCCATAGGTTAACTCCTTTGTTCTTATAGTTGTAAGATATAAACAGTATACACTATTATAACTACGCTGTCAAGAGGAATCGACCGAAATCGCCCGTTATGGCGCTATGCCGTTATGATAATAAAAAGAATGGCGGCAAAAAGGGCGCATTATTGACACGCCCTCTTTTTGCGCTTATAATGAAAACGGTTAGGCGGTTGTCTGGGTGCGATTGCGAGTAACCGAGGATACCGGCAGTCGGAAGCCAGAGGTCACGGCGAAATGAAGGTGAAGAGACGGTAAAGCCGAAATAACCGTCACGATATAATCCGGGGCAGTCGCTCCCAGACAGCCGCCTACGCAAAAGCGCCACCCGCAGCCAACTGGCGGCTTTAATTGCCGTTTCTCGCGTCAATAACTCACGCAAAACGGGCGGATTTCGCCTGAAATCCGCCCGTTTACCGCCGTTAAGCACAATTAGCAGCTATGGGAGAATCTCAGGCCACCACGGTTCGATATAACCTTCCTCACGTATCACTATTGGCAGAAATATTGCGTATGCTACGCGAGGACTCCCAATCGGCGCGCACCCAAAACCCACACACGGCGTCGGCGTCGGGAACTCCGTACCGATCCACGGCGCTGGCGTATAATAGGGCGTCCAGGTCGGCACAGGCGTAGGTTCCCACGTATCATGCTCCAACGGCACATAGACCGTTCGTGAGCCTGCGCTGGTCGTCAGTGTCTCCGTAATCGTCGTCGTTACCCAGTCCCCAGAGACAACGCTCCAATACTTCGTCAATGTCTGTGGCGTTGCTAATGCGCTGGCTACATCCCATGTGATGACGCCGGTATCGGTAAGAATCGTCAATGCGCCTGTTCCCGTTGTATAAACAGCCGTCAATGTGATCGCCGAGGTATCCCACGTTTCTACCAACGTAAACGTAATACCCTCCGTCGCTGTGACCGTATCCACGACACGGATCGAGTTCGTACCCGTGACGGGGATTGCCGCCGACCACCACTCCTGTGCTGCGGTCCCCCGATAGACCGTCTTATCCCATTCCGTGATTCCGGTAGGAGGAGACGGGATCGAACTGAATGTCGTCAACAGGTTAGGGAAATCAACGTTACTGAATAGCAGTGAAAGGGCAAACATCACCAGCATAATCAGCCCGGCCAACCACTTGCCGGACTTCTGCTTTGGCTCGCGCGTGTCCAACGTGTACTCGAGCGCGTCAGCCGTTCCGGGCATCCCGAACCACCCAGCGATACGCACGGCCAGCCGTGCCGTCCTCCACGCCGCGTCGATGCCCACCCCCGTACTGAGCAGTTTCCGCACCATCTGCGCCAGCACATCAGCCCCGGCCAGCGCGCCCTCGGTCCCGCCAAAGTTCACCCCTGGCCCGCTGATCACCGCTTTCGCCCCGGCTACGAAGAGCGCGTCGATCAGCGCCGTGTTCTCGCTGCCATAGCAGGCCCCCACAAATACGACCGTTCCGGCGAGCGGGAGACGTTCCACATCGAGCGCCGTCAGCACATCACGCCCGGCATCATCCACCCACGCCAGGCCATCGCTGCGTGGATGCAGCCACAGCATCACCAGATCATACCGCGCCGCCTCTGGCCATAGCAGCACGCCGCCGCCGGCCAGCACATCTGCCGTATCCCCGGCAA
>JBAZEK010000025.1 GCA_041653995.1 Dehalococcoidia bacterium | reverse complement strand
GGCTCCGGCTACGGGACACAGACCGCCCTGTGGACACCTGCTCTGAAGGCAGCTGGTCACGATGTGGCGATCAGTTGCTCCACCGGCCTGTTCTCCAGTGTGCAGTTGTGGAACGGGATTAAGATGTTCCCGCACAGCAACCACATCGGAAATTATGGGACAGATATCGTGGTCGAACACGCCCAACACTGGGGCGCAGATATTATATGGTCGTGGCTGGACGCTTTTGTGCTCCGCACCGAGGAGGTCAAGAGGGCCAACTGGGCGGCATGGGTTCCGGCTGACAGCGACCCGTTAATGAAGCGCAACGTCGCCCCGTTGAAGGAATGCAGGTGGGTAATTGCCCCTACTCGGTTCGGACAGAAAGTTATTAAGGTGGCAGGAATCGCCGACCCGCTCTACGTGCCGTGTGCGTTCGATCCGGCAGTGATGTACAAGAGCCCGATTGGTCGGGACATACTGCGGAAGCAGTTCAGTGACATTCTCAAGAAGGATTTGACAGGCAAGTTCCTGGTCAACGTGGTGTCCGCCAATAGCGGGAAGCGCAAAAACTTCCCGGTGATTTTTGAGGCGTGGAAAAAGTTCAGTTCCATCCATCCAGACGCTCTCTTGTATTTGCATACAGAAGTCACAGGCTTGTGGGGTGATGGGGAAGACCTTCCTTCCTTGATGGAATTGTATGGGATTGAGAACAAGTCGGCGGTGATCGTCAACCAGTACGCTTACAACACCGGCCAGATTGGAAATGATTACTTGAACTTGATGTACAATGTTAGCGACGTCCACCTAAACTGTTGCGTGGGCGAGGGGTTCGGCCTGCCGATCATGGACGCGCAGGCGTGCGGGTGCCCGACTATCGTGCCGGACTTCGCGGGGGCGGGAGAGATTGGGTTTGGATTGAAGATCACTAAGGGAGTCAAACGGCCATTGGTGCCGGGTGGGTTTCAATTCGAGGTGGATGTAGATGATGTGGTGAGCAAACTGGAATATGTGTACGTCCACAAGGATGATCCACTTTACCCAGCGTGGCGGGACGAGATGGTTGAGCGATCAGCCGACTACCAGATCGAGAATGTTATGAAAGATCACGTGATCCCGACGCTGGCCAAGATACAGGAGGACTTAAAATGTTCACTGGCCTCCTGAACAATGAGTGCAGCATCATCCTGTCGAGTATGTCCGTCAGCCCCTACGGCGGGCAGACGCCGGTGCGGTCCACCATCTACAGCCAGAGACCGTGCCGCCTCCAGCAGTTGTCAATGGATGAGCGGGCAGTACTGTTGCGGGAGGGCATCGAGTCCTCTCACCGGGTATTCTGTGAGGCGGACATGACCCTGAGCACCCAGCACGAGGTGGTCATTAGTGGGGTCACGTATTTGGTGACTGGATTTGACACGCCGGAGGGGGCGCTGGTGGAGCATCACTCCGAAATCATGGTAAAACGATTGGCATAAATATGAACATTGTAGGCAAACTTGTATGGCGGGCGCAGGCGGTCATGAATCAGGTCGAGGCACGGGTCCAGGAGAACATGGACAAGGCGGCGATCTATCTGGTCAACGATGTGGTTAAGAGTTTTGGAAGCCCGTCGGCTTATCCTGAGGGTGGAGTTCGGGTTGGAAGAGATCAACACCGACAGAAGGAAAAGAATTTTCGGCAAGGACAACACTCTGCTCCAGGAGACCCGCCGTTTGTGCAGACGGGTATGCTGCGAAGGAGTATCACTTGGAATGCCCCCTCGAAATTGGTTCGACTGGTCGGGAGCGCATTGAAGCCACAAGGCGGTGGAAAAGGGAGTTATGCTTTATGTCTGGAGTATGGGACAAATAAGATGGCGGCACGTCCGTATTTGAGGCCAGCACTGGCCCGGTGCAAGGCGACGCTGTTCAGGATAATTTCAGGGAATTGAAAATGGACGAGTTACTCAAAGCGATCGTATCTCTTTACAACGCCGCTGACGGGGCCACACTGAAGGCGGCCACGCCAGGCGGGATGTGGCTTGACGAGGCACCGCAGAACGCCAGTGCGACATTTATCGTGCTGACTGGGGTGTCTGCCGTTGAAGAATTTGTGATGAATAGCACGGTCGGGACGATAGAAGCCGTGGTCCAGTTCAGCGTGAACAATATAGGATCAGGGACAGACTCACTTGTGGTAACAGCAGGACAGGCAGTGCGATCCCTTTATCATGACACTATTTTAACAGGCATGACGGGGATCACTTGTCTGATGGCAAAGTGCAACAATGTCCGGCTGATCCGCGACCCGGACAGCACAGGATATTCTTACGTGATCGAAACAAGGTATTTATTGGGACGATAGTTAAACAAACAGGAGGTGTATCATGGCCGCGACAACTGCAATATCCGGGTTCAGTGGATCAATAACAGGACCGACAGGGTTCACGGAAGTGACCCAGTGGAAACTGTCTGTGTCACAGGACAAACTCGACGCCACCAACATGGGTTCTGCCCAGTACAAGGAGTTCGTTGGCGGACTGAGCGGGGCGGAAGGCTCCTGCACCACACAGGGGACGGTCATCCCGGCGCGAGGCACATTGGCCGCCTGTACACTGAAGACCAAGTCTACGGGTGGTGCAACCATTACTGGCTCGATCATTGTTGACAAGGTGGATGTTGGTGTTCCTGTTGACGGTAAAGTCACGTATGACGTCTCGTTTGCGTTTTCGGGCAGTGTTTCAATAACATAACAAGGAGAGTATTATGGCAGCTACAACGGCAATTGCCGGTTATTCAGGATCGTTTACTGGTCCGGCCGGGGTGAGTGAAGTGACTCAGTGGAAAGCGGCAATCACCACTGACAAACTAGATGCGACCAACATGGGATCTGGTGGGTGGAAAGAGTACATTCCTGGTTTGATCGGCATGGAAGGTTCGGCTACCTGCCAGGGCACAGCGATCCCGTCGAGAGGTTTGGCGGCAGGCACTTTAGACACAGGAGCGGGTCCGGTGTTTTCTGGCTCGGTGTTTGTGGATAAAGTTGATGTGAACGTCCCAGTGGACGGCAAGGTCACGTACGACGTTTCCTTCGCCTTCACAGGGTCCATAACGGTAGGATAACAAAAGGGCCGGGGCGATGTGTTTCGACACGTCCTGGGCTAATCTAGACGGTATTTTAGAGGTATAAATAAGGAGGATTATATGGAAACTGTATCGGCACTTACAGGCCAGCCTATTTTGGCCACGTTGGCAGGCAAACAGCACAAGTTTCGACAATTGACCTTGGCAGAATTGTTTGGCCGGTTTGAAGCGGAAGTAAAGAGCGATTGGACAATACAGGTCCACGAGCTGGCCAAGGGGATGACTGGCGAGGACAAGATTGCCTACCTGTCCCACGAGGCATCTCATCCGCTGTCGGCGGAGAACTCGGCCGCCCTCGTGCGCGAGAAGATGAACTCAATCAAGGGGGTGGCGCTGATATTGTCATTGACCCATCTGGTTGAGGACAAGTTGGATGTCTTACCGGAGATCATCTCGCTGATGACCGAACCTTCCGACCAGATTGCGGTGCGTGGATTGGTTGAGCAGTTGACAGGCACAGCAGGTGTGAAGGTGGAGGGCGGCGCGGACATTGGCCCAAAAGTGTAGACTGGGAAACCCTGCTGGGAGACCTCGTGCTTTATACGGGGTGGACGTTCGAGCAGGTGGGTGGGTTGACAATACCCCAGATGCGAGCAGTACTGGGGGCAGTGAACCGAAGACGGAAGGAACAGATTGAGATGATGGGTGGCAAGGTCAGCGAAGGGGACAAAGAAGTGGACGGGACGATTGCCATCGAGCAGCGGCTCCAGATATTGCGGGCAAAGACAGGCAAGACCAAGTTTGACTTGAGGGAGGTTATATAATGGCCAGTGGACTTTCAGGCATGGCATTGGGTGACGCTTATGTTAATATTCTCGCAGAAACTTCTGCTCTTCAGGGAGGTTTATTGCGGGCACAGGCGATGGTGTCATCTTTTGTTGGCGGGGCGGGGTCTGTACTTGCCAAGGGTATGGTTGGGGCGATGGTCGCTATCCCGGCAGCGATTGGTGGTGCGATGGTATATTCTATAAAGTCGTTTGTGGAAGCCGAGGTCGTTACCAAGAAACTATCAGGGGCGATTGCAATGGCTGGCGGGAATGTCGAAACGTTGATGCCAAAGTATGAGAAACTTGCCGATAAGATTTCACGAGTGACTAAGTGGGACGATGAGGCTGTAAAGTCTGCGGCGGCTTCCGCTCTTGCCCGTGGATTGTCTACCAAGAAGATGGAAGAGGCTATTCTGGCGGCGACCGGATTGGCAGCGCGGATGGGTATAGATTTGGGTTCGGCAATGAACATGGTCACGCGGGCGGGCATGGGCAACACCATGATGCTTCAGCGGTATTTTCCGCAACTTAAACAGGCTACCACTCAAACTGAAAAATGGGCAATGGTAATGAAGATTGGCGCTGCTGGCATAGGAATGGCTCGCGGCGAGATTGATACCATCTCTGGTGCATTCGGTCAGATGCGGAAATCTATTGGAGAAGTGTTTGAGTCTATCGGGCAGGGTCTGGTCGGTTCAGGCGCGTTCAAAGAAGTCTTGCAGGGTGTTACAGATAAGATATGGGCACTGAAAGATTCTGTAGACGCCTTGGTGGCCGGAGGTCAATTTCAATTGTGGATAGACTCTCTTGTGGGGGGAGTCCGATTTATGTACGCTAGATTTTCAGCAACATTCCAAACACTTTGGCTTCTTGTCAAAACATTGTTTAATAATATAAGTGCATTGGTGAATGCAATTGGCCAAACAATCTGGCAACCATTTGCTATGGGGGCACAGTTGATTTATACTGCGTGGAAAAATCTGACTAACTGGCTCGGAGAGACTTTGGCCAGATTGTGGGAGATGATACAAAATCCTGGGAAAATTGGAAAAGGGATGCTACCAGAATGGAAGGGATTATTTGCTGGGATGGAAGAAGTGGCGTTAGAACGCATGAATATGATTGCTAGTTCTTGGGGACTGGTTATTGAAAATATATCTTTCAAAGGATTTACGGACAAACTAGACGCCATAACAAACGAATACAACCGCCGCAACGAATCTACTTCGCAGAGTCTAGGAATAATGAGAAAACCAGGATATCCTACTGGGGCAAAAGGTGCTGGCACAGGCGGCGGCATGGCCGATAAAGCCAGCGTCTCGATTATCTCTCTGGCTGACATCTGGAAAAAGATGCAGGAGGACGCGGTGAAGAAACGAGCTGAGGACAAGAAGATCGACCTTGCCCAGAAACAACTCAATGCCCAGGAACAGGCCACTGCTTACCTCGGACAGATTGTGGGCAAACAAAACATTGGGGTTGGTCTTATGCGAGGAATATACGGAAACGCAGATACGGTAGGGGAATAAATGGCAACAGCTGGGCATTACAAAGAAAAAACCGAGGGGTATGAGGTCATCAGACGCGTGGATGGGATAACTGCCACACGAGTTTTCCATGATGCTGACTTGACGGCAGACGACGACCTCCCCGATATAGGGGACTCGCTTGACCCAACAGATGACGTTTATAAAAACTGCTTTGTTACCGAGATCCGCAAGGTGCTGTTTGGTAACAAGCCGGGACAATACCTCTACACCATTCAGTACACGACAACTCCAGGCGCAAGCGACGGTGCAAACGACAAAGATGGTGCATCGGTTGACCCAAACTTTTCTCCTATCACAGGTTCAATTGGAGGAGAAGCAATCTCTGTTGATGCTAAGACAGCGGCAACATGGAAATGGACAGTTGGAAACCTTGCTATGGAACAGCAACTTAACAAGATTATAACCACCGGATCCTTTAAGGTGACAAAAAGATTAGCTAATCTGTTGCTAACTACATGGGCTCAATATTCTGGAAAGATTAACAGTAGCAATTTTCAGGTAGCAGGAAACAATTATCCAGCGGAGCGGGTAATGTTTAATGGAGTGGATTATGAGGAATACAGGAACAATAAAGGGCTACGTCGGTGGAAGGTGAACTACAGTTTTTCTGTGAAAAGTATGAAAGAAGGTTCTTCTTATTATGGCTGGAATTATATATTTAATGATAAAACCGGTAAATATGATAAGCCCTACATACTAGATGGAGCCACTAAATTATACATGTACAACACAGCAGATTTAAATAAGCTACTTGCTACTCCAGAGGCAGAATAATGATAAAGTTCAGACGAGCAAAATCTACGGACAAGGTCGTTGACCTGAAGACTTTCAACGACATGCAGGTTTGGCTGGAGCGGGTGGCTAACATGACCACCGACCAGTACTTCAACCTGACGAAGGGCGACCCGAACTACATGCTGTATTCAAGGACAGGCGCAAGTTCATCAACCATGTCCTACTCCGACTGGGCATTCGGGTTCTCGATTAGCGGGGC
>JBAZEK010000024.1:4677-6495 GCA_041653995.1 Dehalococcoidia bacterium | reverse complement strand
GAACCCAAGTATGTAGAGATAGCGAGAAGGAGAGTAGAGCAATGTCAAGAACCAATGTTTTAGCAACCCCCCACTGCCCCACTTGTGGCGGCGAGTGGACATTCATCAGCGAATCAAGCGGCAACTTTAGCACCGCCGAGGAGCAATGGAGCGCCAAGTATTATGTGTGTCTGATCTGCGGCGCCAGCATAGAGAGGATATGGCTGGGATCGCCGGTCGCCGAGTATGCAGAGGAATTCACTGAAGGGAAAACAACACTAGAGGAGGTATTGCTGTGCAATTCAAAGTAGCACCAACCGATTTAACTTACCTGTGGGATGAGTGCCCCCGGTGTTTCTGGCTGAAGGCGCACAAGATACGCAACCGCCCCCGGCTGCCCATGCCCGGTATGTTTAACACCATTGACCATCTGCAGCGAGAGTCATTCAAAGACTACCGGCTGCCCAATGGCGATGTATTGGATACCACCAACCGCACCCTAGCCAGCGCTCCATTGACCGGCGATCCTGATAATGATTTGATGCTGGGTGGGCGGCTGGATTGCCTGATTATCCACCCAACTGACGGCTTGGTTAGCGTGATGGACTTTAAGACCGCCGAGCCAACGGAACAGAGCATCGCCAAGTATAGCCGCCAACTCCACGCCTATGCCTGGATGCTGGAGCATCCGGCAAAGGGGGATATAAAACGGGTTAGCGGACTGCAATTGTTCTATGCACCGGTGCAGAAATTCACGCACACCCTGGGCGCCGGGGATGAATTCACATTGAGCGGCTATATTGCGCTTTGCCCGCTACCCTATGAGGTGGAGTGGTTTGATGGATTTCTGCATGGTGTGCTGGATATGTTAAAAGCACCGGAACCGGCGGCAGGGGAGAAATGCGAGTATTGCAATTGGGAGCGGGAGATAGCCGAGTCATTGAAAGGACAGCAGCAGTGAACCACCACCCCGCCGGACTTGACGAGCTTGCGGCAATGGCGCGGCAGTTCACGCCGGAGATTGACGAGTGGGCGGCAAAGCACGGGGTCAATGCCGACACTGCCAGGCGCGGTGGCATAGCCCACGCCCCCTATCTGCTGGATGAAAAGGATTGGACGGTGTGCCTGCTATTCGGGGTCACCGATGCCAGCCGCCCCAAGCAGCACGGGGTTACGGGCATCATGGCGGTCAATACAGCCGAGACGCGCTGTGAATTATTCGGGCGCGGCGGCTATGCCTGCTTTAACCCACCAGCGGATAAGTCTATCTACGGGCAATTCACGCACCCCTGGGAACTGAAACACAAGGTTGCCAGCTTAATAGAGGCAATCAAGCTAACCGAGGACGGTATGCACACGATTATAGAGAGGGTTGCGAAGACAGATAATGGCTAAAATCGGCGATCACTACACCGCGGTCAATCCGCAACCCATAATCCGCTGCGAATTTTGCGGGCAGGATCATGCGGCGGGTGAGGTGAATGTAACCTGCACCCTTACCCGCATGGGTTGGGTGTATGAGATGGATAGGTTTGATTGCCCCAACCCGCCGATGAATTATAGGGGCGGGGGAAGGGACGCTGGTATTAAGTGGGCAAGAGATGCCCAGGCTGAATCAGATAAGAGGTTTAATGCGGGATTCAAACCTTATGGTTTTTGACCCAAAGATTTTGCTTGACAAACCATTTACCTTGAGGTAAACTAATAGGTATGAAAATCAAACTGATTAAACTAGAGTGTAAACGCTGTGGGCACAAGTGGTTTCCCACACAAGAAGAAATCAGAATGTGCCCCAAATGCAAGAGTCCCTATTGGGATAAGGAGAAGAAGGCAAAATGA
>JBAZEK010000024.1:3018-4577 GCA_041653995.1 Dehalococcoidia bacterium | reverse complement strand
AAATGAATAGCTCGGAGCGTATTTATGTTTGCGCCCCGCTGAAGGGCGGCAACCCCACAGTGGAGAATATCACCCTGAATATCCGCCGCGCCCATGCGCTTATGTGCGCGCTGTTGCGGCAGGGATATAATGTCTTTTGCCCGCACACAATGTGGGGCGGCGCATACGGCGTGCTACCGGAGAACACCTTCCTGGCGCTATGCCTGAATTGGCTGTATAGCTGCACCACTGTCGCGCTGCCGGGGCTAACGGAACCCAGGGGCAATATGCTGCCGGAACTCGGATTAGCGGCAACCCTGGGCAAGCGGATCATGTATTGGGATGATGATGCCCAGCGCCTCACCGAGTTGCCGAAGGGATGGCTTGATAAGGTGCTGGGCACCGGGCAATTACCCAACCCTAAGTATCCGCCGGTAGGGGTGCAGCCATGACTCCCGAAGAGATGGATTGTGTAGCACCTCGCGACTATAACAAGCTGACCAAGTGTCCGACCTGCCCTGACCGACATACCTGTGCTGGCGATGCACGCGGGGATAGCGTATTTGACCTGAACCAAGAGGAGGAGTAATGAGCAAATTGGTAACAGGAAACGAATTTTCGGCGATGACCAAACCAGAGCAATATCAACTTTACCTTGATATGAGATGGGAGCTTAACGACCTCCAAGTCAAGTTTGATAGCTTAAACACCGAACTCCTCGCCTCTCGGAAAAGAGATAAGGCGTTCAGGGAATGGCTGGCAAAATACAAGTCTGACAATACATGGAGCGATGACGCTGTGATAGAAGTAATTGACGAAATAGAACGCGCCTATAACAAAGCAGGGGAGGAGTAGAGATGATATTTCGCAAGTTAGGCGAATGGCTATATCGGTGGGCAACCAAGTGCTACCGGCAGGGTAACACCCGCAACGGCACGCCTGTTGATGGGTATATGTGCCCAATTTGCGGTAGCACTGAAATTATATTCCGCCCCGAAACCTACGAGCGTTATGCCACAATACGATGCACTTACTGCAAAAATTACACCACTAAAATCTATGAATGGAGGGTTAAACCATGCCCCTCCTGCTAACCATCACCGCCGCGCTTATGCTGATAGCCATTGCCAAGCTGCTTGCACTGCTGATATGCCCCCGCTGCGGCAATGAGATGTGGCATGACCTGTTGGTGGTGGCGTTATTCGTATTCCTGTGTGTAACCGCGCTCTTGATAGGATACTACTATTGGGAGCTTGACCCGATAAACATTATCGCAAGGATGGAGATATGATAGAACTAACACCGTTTGAACGGGATGCCTTAACATGGGGGTTGAGTGATTTCCACGATGCTATGACTGCGCTAAAAGAAGCGGCATTGTTAATCAAGGAAACCGCCCAGTTCACGAGAGATAGTGTAATCCCGAAGCAAAAGCCCCTTGAATTGTCTTTAGAACTTGACGGCAACCAATGGAGCGTTTTAGCGGGTAGCAATATACAAGAGGGCGTTTGCGGATTTGGCGATACCCCCGAAGAAGCCATTACGGAATTCGCTAAAGAGTGGCTTAAAACGAGGAGCGA
>JBAZEK010000024.1:0-2918 GCA_041653995.1 Dehalococcoidia bacterium | reverse complement strand
AGAAAGTGCTATCAGTTTCACCCCCGCCCTACTAACCCCCACCACAAAGGAGTAATGAGATGGCAATAAAGGCAATGCCTGATACGACAAGGCTTAATAATCTCTATGATAAATTATCAAACATGCGTTTACAACACAAGGATAAGCACATCATAATAGAAGATATAACTGAATGTATTAATATCATTGAAAGCATGGATTTATACAGTGCTTACTATGATATGGCATCTAACGCTACCGAATATACGGAGGACACCCCATGCGACCACTAATCCTAGCGATGCTGATGGAGGGGCGGGGATGAAATATTTAAAGTATTTATGGTATGTATTGAAACACAAATGGTTTGTATTCCTTGAGTGTTGCAAATTGGGAATATGGTGGCGTGGTGTCACGCATGACTTTTCCAAATT
Source organism: Dehalococcoidia bacterium (assembly GCA_041653995.1). NCBI lineage: Bacteria > Bacillati > Chloroflexota > Dehalococcoidia > Dehalococcoidia bacterium. The sequence goes on along the minus strand of JBAZEK010000024.1, from coordinate 2,505 downwards.
CTTGCCCAGCGAGTTTATCCCTTACGCGCGCTATTTCAAGGGAACTATCAAGCGGGGCAGAAATGCAACAGGATACTATAAACCATACGAAACGGGGGATGGCAACTTTGACCGAGCATGGTTTTATCACCAAAAGCGCAATAACCATCACTGGCAATATTGGATTATCCCGCTTGATGGTGAAGGTTGCCATGCCCTTAAGATACCAGAAATGGTCATTAGAGAAATGGTAGCCGACTGGCGTGGTGCTGGCAAGGCACAAGGGACACCAGATACAGTCAAATGGTATAAAACCAACAAGGATAAGTTGCAGTTGCATCCCCAAGCACGCAACAGGATAGAAGAATTGCTAGGCATTAACCACGCCGGTGCCGCCCGCCGAATAGGAGAGTGATAGTATGGCAGTATCACGATTTTGGGATATAGCAGATGTTTATACCAAAGAAACCCAACGCGGTGACTGCGTTATTGTGTTCTGGCAAAGGGGAGAGGGAGACAGAGGATTTATTAATGGCAATGAAATCCAGATCGTATTAACTCCCGAAATTGCCAAAAGATTAAAGGGAGTATTGCCAGACTAACCACCCCCGCGCCCAGCGCAGAAAGGGAGAGATGAGGGAACTCATAAAAGCAGTTGAATACAATATCAAGCCGATTCTATGGTATATCGGCACGATCCTGGTGTGCCTGCTTATCGGTTGTGCTATCGGCACATTCTGGCTTCACGATGTGCTATTCCCGCCGATGCAAGTCACCGACACCACCGCCGCCGAGTGGCACGGGGAAACAGTCAAGCCCGCCATAGTAGCAGCATCCAAAGTGCCCGCCGGGGTGATAGCGCAGATAGAACTAACGATGAATTTTCCGGCGGAACACGGCTGGGGTGAAATCATCGGGACCAAACCAGCGGGGGGCGGTCCATCGCAAAAAGATAGTAGCAATCAACAAATAGGCATTGCGGACCAGCCCAGCGGTCCATCTGCGGTCCCGATTTTTCAAGGTCCGCGAAAGGTCCGCTTTGCTGCCAATGGGGAATATTGGGCGGACCAATGGTCCGTAAATGTAATCATCCAGCAACTCACCGATGGCAGCTATAAAGTGTTGACTGACGAGGACGGCGTGAGTTTTACCGTCAAGAGTGCGGTGGCGGTTAAGCCAAAGCAGGCGTGGATTCGCACAGGATTATCGGCTGGCTATGATGGCAAGGGAAATCTATCGGCTGGCGGCAACCTGCTACTGTGGAATCATGTGCAGGTCGGCGGGGGATACCGCACCGATAACGCATGGGAACTGAAAGGCGGGTGGCTGTGGTGAAAATCGGACTCGTGGATGTGGATAGCCATAATTTCCCTAACCTTGCGCTGATGAAACTATCAGCATATCACAAAGCGCAGGGTGATTCGGTGGAATGGTTTTGTGGCTATTCAACCTACGATCTGGTTTATGCCAGCAAGGTATTCACCTTCACGGCTGATAATGGATACTTGCCTGATTCTGCGATCCGGGGCGGCTGGGGATATAACTGTGATTTATTGCCTGATGACATAGAACACATCATGCCTGATTATGGCTTATATCCCCATATTGATTATGCGCTGGGCTTTACTACCAGGGGTTGTATCCGAAAATGCGATTTTTGTTTAACGCCCAGCCGTGAGGGTTATATCCATTATCACGCCAGCATAGAGGAGTTTTGGCAGGGGCAATCATCGGTAGTATTGCTTGACGGGAATATCATCGCCAGCGATCACGGCTTGAATCAACTCCAATGGATTGCCGATAGAGGATTGAAACTTGACTGCAATCAGGGAATAGATTGCCGGTTGGTAACGCCAGAGATCGCAGGGCTATTAGCTAAAATCCGATGGCTAAAACCTATTCACCTTGCCCTTGATAATCATTATGAGGATTCGCTGGATAAGGCAGTCAATCTATTAAGGGATGCCGGAGCCACGCCGAAAAATTATACCGTCTATTGTATTGTGAAACCCAATGAGATTGATGATGCCTATGAACGGGTGATGTTTTGTAAAGGATTAAACTGTGATCCCTTTGCTATGCCGTTAGATAAAAGCGATAAGCAATCCCGCCATTTTGCCCGTTGGGTGAATCACAAAGCGATATTCAAAACAGTAGAATGGAAGGATTATCACTAACTCCCCCGCCCTGCCGACAGTGGGGATAACAACAGGAGGATGGTAGGATGAAGGAGATTGAGGTATTTGTTGATAAACGCAGCGATGATTTTATCCTCGTGTGTTTAGAGGATAGTTGGGATAGCATGGGCGATTTTGCCACCTTCCCCGAAGCCCTCGCCTTTTGCGACTATCACAAGCTAACCATCACCGCATATTATCGGAATGGCGTGAAGGTAACGAAGGAGGAGATATGAAACGCTACATTGAGATTGACGGGGAACGGGTGGAGTTTGATAATGCCCATAAATGCCCCGCATTTGGAAGAGAGGGATGTGAGGGAGAAGATTCGGTATGCCATCATCCTAAA
>JBAZEK010000023.1 GCA_041653995.1 Dehalococcoidia bacterium | reverse complement strand
TGAAATTGTTCATGCTCTCTATACATTCTGCCTGCTTGTCTTCGGTTTTTTCAAGCGTGTGAAAGGCTTTCTCTAGATCGTCGAAGGCCTCATTTACGTTGTCCGCTGTTATCGTTTTAATCAACTCCCTCAAATTTTCCGGAATATCACTTATATGCAAGTCAGTGCCAGTGCAGCATAGCTAATTTTTTTTCAAGAAGCACAATGCAAAATACGGCGGCATAGATGCAACTGCCTGAAAGCTTATCGAGTTGCTATGTCCGTGCGGTTGCCCGCCGCCCGTTGTGGTTGTGTATAGCGGGCCGGCGCGTTCTCTGGGGTAAACCGCTTCCCAGACATCGCCTATCGCTCGAACTCCTGTTTCCAAGTGAGCATCTAGATATGTATGTGCATGGTTGGGTATTTCGTTAATAGATAGTGTGTGGGTGGTCACAGTCACATAACCCCCGGCTGTAAATGTCGCTGCCCCGCCCGTACTCCCTAGAGCATAGTCCTCACTGGTCCCGACAACCATCCGGCCTCGTAGATCGGGCGAACTACTACATAGCGTCCAACCAGCTGGCGGGCTTGCTGGATCTCCGAACCACATGATTATGAGGCCCGAAGGTGTTGCCATGCCATTGAATGCCGCAGCGTGCTGATTGCCTGATGCTGAATATATCAGATCAGCATCTATGCCGCTTCCGGGCCCGTCGTTGATGGTGCCGTAGAAATTGGCGGCCATCTGACTCTCTGTGTAGAAAGTGTCCGTATGTCCATGAGAATTGTACTCAGAGATGGCGATCCCGCACTGGCTTTCCAGGTTGTTCATCCGCGCGGTGGTCAAACTCATGCCAGTCGTCCAGGGCGTTTTTGTATAGGCCATCTACTGTTTCACCTTCATTATAAAATACAAAGCATAATATTGGGGAAGGGCATTAACCGGATCAAAGGCGACGGTATTCCCGATGTGGTTATGCGGTTGACCATCGCCTAACGTGCCGTTGTTTCCCACGATAGAGGTAGTTCGATTGGTCGAAGTTGGAACGTGGTTGGTGTCATGTGTACCACTTCCGGAGTAAGCTCCATCCGGGTTATATTCATCCACGTAGGAATGCTGATGAGACGGCATCTCGTTTTCTGTCAGAGCATGTTCTACCAGGGTCAAGGACGCTGTCGGTGTGAAGGTTGCCGCGCCTCCGGTTGCTCCATTGGCATATGCGCCCCCGGCGCCGATCACGAACCTATCTTGTAGATTAGGGGTCACGTGTCCGTTCACCGTCTGTCCTGTGCAGAGAGCCCAGTTTGCGGGCACATTGCTGTCATAACCACTCCAAATGAGCACGGTGCCAATAGGCAGGGTATCTGAAAGCAAGGCGCTGATGTGTGACGAATCCAGAGTGTCTGCATCAAACCCGCTGCCGCTGCCCATGTGCCCAGAATAGAAGAAGATCGCGTCTGCTTCGGCTTTCGTATAAAAATCGTCATCGTGCGCGTGCGTGGCCACTCCTTCGGCCAGGTATCCGGCATACTGCGTTTCTAAATGATTGAGGCGTTTTCCAGTCGGCGCGGTTGATACCGTCCACACAGTAGGAGTGTAACTCATAGATATCACAGCTTCATTATATAATAGTAGGATGCCCACGGTGGCAACTTGTTTTGGCCTATTGTGCCGGCGAATGATGAATTTTCATGCGTATGCCCCTGGCCGCTTCCGGTGTATCCCGTGGTCTTGATTTCATCATGCTGCCCGGAACCGTAGAATGTGCCTCCATTGACTGTGTAGTACTCTTCATTCTTGGTGCTAGATAATGGAGAATGGTAATCTACTATAGTATGGGTATGACCAGGCATTTGGGCATCTGTAATGGTGCAGGAGCCTATTTCAACCGTGGCAACGGTGGTAATTGTCGAAATGCCACCTGTCTTGCCTCGATACGAGGCGGGGCCGACGCACATAACGAATTTCCCCAATAAGTTTGGCGTATCGTTATCACCGTCACATCGCGCCCAACCAGCTGGGATCGTGTTTAATGCACCGCTCCAGATAGCGATAACACCACTTGGTATGGCATTGTTCATGATATCCGTATAGGTGTAACCATCCAAAGTTTCGCATACTGATCCTGCCTTATTCGTGGATGAGAAGTATTTGGCGATACATTCTGCTTTCGTGTAATACCGCTCCAAGTGAGTCAGACTGCTCAGAAGTGCCGTCATCTCATCATACTGAGTTTCCGCATGATTCAGCCAGCCGAGTTTATCACTCTCTGAGCCAGTGTGTTCTAACCATGTGTGTGGAGTATAAGAAATAAAAGTCACCTCTGGATAATGAAAAATTTGAAAATAATCAAAAGTTGATTTCTGGATTCATAGCCCAATCATTCAGGCGCATAATCGCGGTGGTCCAATTGCAAACTTTCCAAATAAGTTTTCAGCTTCGAGAACGCCTGCCTATCTATCTCCACCCCACTACCAGCCACCAACGACGCCGAATCTCCGCCCACCCAGGCCACATGCGTCCATTGCACGCCGTTGGCCTCCGGGCCGGAGATGTAGGTCACTGTCGAAAGTAGTCCTTCGGTATCGTCATTGCTTAGGGTGATGGCTTTTCTGAAGCCTTCCCCTGCAGCGGAGATTAAAACGAGATGCGTAACCCTGTCCTCTGGATCGAAGCACGGCCACCGGTCGTCAGAAACCAGCAAGCCCGCGCCTAATGGGGCCTCTGTCCAGATGTTAGGCCGCTCCGCCTCCGTCCACTCCTTTATGAAGACTGTGAGGCCTCGGACGGCCTCGCCCTCTCCTAGATTTTCACGGATTTTTGAGACAGACGCGAACGCTTCAAGAAAAAATTTCTCCCAGGACTCCTGTACCGGCCCTTGCACCCCCTCTACTGTATAGTAGATGATGTCGTTGCTCTCAGAAATATCCAACGAAGTGAGGAGAAAATCACCCTCATCGAGGCAAGCCTGTATCACGCCAGCGGCGAGGCCAGCTCTCCGGGTCTTGTAGCGGATGAGCTTCCCTGCCACTGCATACTCCGTGAGCATCGCATTGGCGTATTCGTCGGCGGCATCACCAGAGGATAGCGATTCATCAGTGAGGATGTTCTCAACGATGCCACTGCCGACGCCTTCCCGCGCCTGGTTCGCCAGGATCTCAGTGTTGTCCTCTTGCATCGAGAGTTTTTTGAAGAGTCCATAGTAAGCGATCTCGATTACTTGCCCCGCCGGAACCTTGACACCAGCAGAATCTTGCGTAAATGTCTCGCTGCCATTGGTATAGTACCAATTGTAGCCGGTATCTAGTCCCTTGATGCCCACTGTCTGGGGTGCACCATTGACCGTCAGTGTCGAAATTCTATTGATCGGATAGCCGCAGGTGAAGCTGCTTTGGGTGCCGTCCCCCAGGAATTGCTCAGTCTGCAGTTCCGTCTCTGCGTAGGCCCCCATCACATATTGCCGGTTCCGGTACTTCGGGTTGCCATCTTCCAGCTCCAGAGAGTCCCGCTCGATATCGGAATTGGCAAGGCTCCAATCGGCTGCGTACCTGGTCCGAGAGCAGAAGTACAGTCTCTTATTTTCGTCGATGAACCAGATGAAGCCGGAGGCTTCCGCAAGCTTATCGAGCGCAGTAGACGCCAGCACGTAGTTGAGGGCAATCTCTTCCAGCTCCGGGCCGGGCTCTATGTAGCCCTCTGTGACATCTTCTTCAGCCAGATAGGTATCGAGGATGTACCGCACGGCGGTGTCTGTGGTGGTGGCTGTGGCTGCATAGACTACGAGTCGCTTCTGGGCCAGATAGTGCCAATCAGCACAGCTCAGGGAGTGCCAGACCATGTGGGACAGGCCCCCGAGCGACGTTCTCTTTGCCGTGTCTACCACGCCGCCAAAGATCATCGTGCCGTCGATTTCCCGGATGAGGACCTGCATGCCTTTGGTGAAAGACCACGCACCGGCTGCATCCTTGGCTATCAGATCGGCGGTGCTGGCTTCCTCGATAGCGTGATGGATGCCGAGGCTACCGCGTTTCCAGAGGTGAGCGATCCCTGCCCAGGCCTCATCGAGAATGACGGCATCATTCTCCAGGAGAACGGCATCATTCTCAAGGAGGGTGGAGGTGTAGAGATCGGTAGTGCCGACGGTGATTATCATAGTGTCCCTATGCGTTTGCTTTTTGTAGCTTCACAAGGTATTCGGCAAAGTTGCCCTGATAGACTTTCAACCCTACGTGGTTGCAGGTCAAGAGCGGATCTAGGTAGATCTTGAATCCGAGTGCAGCGAGCTTGTGACAAAGGACTATATCCTCGCTGATTACCTCAAAAACGTCTGGCTCTTCGGTTGGCTCTAGAAGAATCTCGCAGATCCATTTCTCGATATTGCCTTTGTTCCGGTATTTTTTGGAAGTGGGATCATTCCAAACGGCTTGCAGCGCCTTCTTGGACATCCTGAGCATACCCGTGCCCAGGCCATCCACTTCCAACAGGCCGGTAGAGGGATCAATCGGTATCGAGTTGCCCCGGATTTGGATCGGGTACTGCTCTTCCTCGTCTGTCTTTTTCCGATATGTGCCGCCTACGACATCTACCGGATAATTGAGCAGTCTGAAAATGTCATCGGGCTGCCATTGGATGTCTGAGTCGATCCAAATCAAATCGTCTACATCCGCCTCGATTGCAATGGCTATCAGGCTATTCCTTGCCCTCTGCACCAGGACATCATTTGCCAGATAGACAGGATAGAGTTCAACCCTCTGCTGGGCAGCGAGCCTGAACGAATTGGTAAGACTATCCACATAATAGATGCTCAGCGAGGCATCAGCCGCTACTGGCGTGGCGATCAGCACCCGCCTGGGTGGGAGCGGCTTCGCTCCTTTAGGCTTCTTAGATTTAGTCATACTCCCTCAAAAATAGTTCAGGCCGGTTCTAGCGCCGCTATCCTGGCAGTCAACGCGTCCACCGTTGCAGCTAGCTCCTGGATGGCCTTGATTGCCACCGGCAGGAGCTTTCCTGTGGTGGTTTCCAGCACTTCGCCGTCCTGCATGGAGAATATTAGCTCCATCCATTCAGCACTGTGTGTCTCGGCTGCGGCCTGTAGCTCCTGGGCCACGAAACCGGAGTCTACCGCCCCGATCTCGCCGCGCTCTCCCAGGGTGCCGTCCTCGTTCCTGATCCTCTTGTGCCAGTTGAAGCGCCGGGGCTTCAAGTCTCGCAGGAATGCGAGGCCTAGAGGCAGATCCTCGATGTTGGCCTTATCGCGCTCATCAGAAAGGGCGGTGATGGTAGTCACTTGGCAGCGCAGGCGCGCTATGTTAGCATCCCCCAGCACAATCTCATTCGTTGTGGTGGCCGTAGATGCTTGCGCATTGTACCCGATACAAGTTACGTTTTGCCCTGTTGTGATTGCATTCCCTGCAAACGAGCCAACTGCCGTGTTCGAAATTCCGGTGGTGACGGCTAATAGCGCCCGATACCCGACTGCCGTATTCGAGATCCCATCGGTGCATACCGTCAGAGCGTTTCTCCCTACCGCAGTATTGTATTTCCCGGCCAAGTTGTGCTGTAATGCCTCACAGCCAACAGCGGTATTCTCGGTACCGCCCGTGTTATCATGCAACGCAGAAGCTCCAACAGCAACATTATAGTTCCCTGTCGTGTTGACGTACATTGCCCCATCCCCAACGGCAGTGTTATTCGCGCCTGTAGTGTTCGAGTACAAAGCGTATTTTCCAATAGCAGTGTTATTCGCGCCTGTAGTATTCGAATTCAAGGCGAGTCGTCCGACCGCGACATTTGATGTGATCACGCCCGATCCATGCCCCACCACAAACAAGGTTCCCGCATTAGTTGTCAGTGTATTGTCCAAAATTGCTAGATTCGCATTCCAGTAGCTGATCAGGTTCGCGCGCGTCGAAACGCCCGCCGTCAGCGTGCTCAGTCCCAGTCTCGCTGTAGCCATTAGAAGCTCGCCCCCTGCTTTCTCTGTATCTTCTTCATGATCTTTGTCCCGATTTTGTCACTGTCCAGGAACACATCTATTCCCATGCCATCCACCGCCTTCAGCAACCTCTCCAACAGATTCTCAATATTCGCAGAACTGCCGCCTGCCACCGAAGCCAGCTCTCCTTTCGTCCCTGCTCTAGCAGGCAGAATCATATCAGGCGCGCGGATGTTGGCATACTGATTCACTTTCGGGTTCACTATGTGCTGAGAATCTTCGAACAGTGAAGCGAATTCGTCTTCAGGTGTTGCTTTCTGTGAAGATCGGATGATATTGTTATTCGCGCTGATTATATCTGGTTCTGAGAACAGTGAAGCGAATTCGTCTTCAGGTGTTGCTTTCTGTGAAGATCGGATGATATTGTTATTCGCGCTGATTATATCTGGTTCTGAGAACAGTGAAGCGAATTCGTCTTCAGGTGTTGCTTTCTGTGAAGCTCTGATGATATTGTTATTCGCGCCAACTATGCTCTTTTCTGAGAACAGTGAAGCGAATTCGTCTTCCGGAGAAGCCTCGAAAGCATCTGCCATCGCCGTGATGAGCGCGGTGTACTTGGCCGGAATAATCAGCTCCGGGCCCTCTTCGCCAACGATCACATGCTCAGGGCCTCGATCCTCCAGCGCGCCTTTCGCCCGGAATATGGCCGGGAGCTGGTAGCCAGTGGAGCCCTGATATCCCGTAATCCCGCCCGTGCTGTTATAGGTGAGCGGATTGATGTATGAGACCGTGCCGTTCGGGGATGTGTATTTCAGGGCGTTGACAAGTACACTTGTTCCCAAGCAAGTAGAATAAACGAAATTGGCCTGGCCGTTGCTGACCACTAGATTTCCAG
>JBAZEK010000022.1 GCA_041653995.1 Dehalococcoidia bacterium | reverse complement strand
CATTAAGTGGACCAATACGAATGCGGACGCAACTGGTGCTGATACCCAGACCGCATGGGTCGACAATATCAACATAACCCTAAATGCAGAGACGGAACCGTTCGATTATCCTGCTGATACAACCCTTACGCTGCCTGCTGAATACACAACTGATACATGGATAAACCAGAATACGGTGGCTTACGGCGGAGTAGGGTTCGCAGCCAAAGCAGGCGCTGTGTATAACGCTACCACTACATATATGCAGAGACATCTGAACTTGACCTCTGCCCAGACAGATGGAATGCTTAACTTTATATGGAAAACATCTGATGGCGTAGGCAAGTCCATGACAGTAGAAGTATATGATGCTACTAATAACCTGATAGCCCAAACTTCAATAACGGGCGGAGTAGATTGGCAGGCAATTACTCCTATCGCATTAGCAAAAGGCCAGATATATACGGTCAAATGGATATACACCAATACAGAAGCCACAGGTGATGATACCCAGACCGCATGGGTCGATAATATCAATGTAGCATTAAATTCAGAGACGGAACCGTTCGATTATCCTGATAATACAACAGTTGCATTGCCGGCTGCCTACACCACTGACTCATGGGTCGATCAAAATGCCGTAGCTTACGGTGACAGCGGATTTGCGGCAAGGGCAGGAGCCGTATACAACGGTACCACCACATATATGCAGAGGATCGTGAACCTGACCGCTGCAGAGACCGATGGCAAGCTGAACTTTGTATGGAAAGCATCCGATGGCGCAGGCAAGGCCATGACATTAGAGATATACGATGGCCTTAACAACCTGGTGGCCCAGACATCTATAGCCGGCGGCACCGACTGGCAAGCAATCGATCCTATTACATTAGCAAAAGGCCAGAACTACATTATTAAGTGGATATACGTCAATACGGAGGCTACAGGCGATGACGCCCAGACCGCATGGGTAGATAATATTAATATAACTCTCAATCCAGAAACAGAACCGTTTGAGTATCCTGCAGATACTATCCTTGCGCTGCCTACTGAATATACAACTGATGTATGGATCAACCAGAATACAATAGCTTACGGTGGAGTAGGGTTCGCCGCGAGGTCGGGAGCCGTATACAACGGCGCTACAACATACATGCAAAGAACCGTTGACCTGGCACAGTCTACTATGGACGGAACGCTCAACTTTATGTGGAAGACATCCGAGGGCGCAGGCAAAGCCATTACAGTAGAAGTATACGATAGCCTGAATAACCTAATAGGCCAGGTCTCAATAGCCGGCGGCACCGACTGGCAAGCAGCTGATCCTATTATATTAGCTAAGGGCCAGGTTTATACGATTAAGTGGACATACACCAATACAGATGCTACAGGTGATGATACCCAAACCGCATGGGTCGACAATATAAATGTGATGCTAAACGCAGAAGCAGAGCCGTTCGATTATCCTGCTAATACAATAATTAACCTACCGGCTGAATATACCACTGATACCTGGGTCGACCAGAATGTATTAGCTTACGATGATAGCGGATTCGCGGCACAGGCAGGGGTTGTATATAACGGCGCCACCACATACATGCAGAGACAGGTGAATCTAACCGGTGCCCAGAGCGATGGAAACCTCAACTTTGTATGGAAGACATCTGACGGCGCAGGCAAGGCCCTTACGGTTGAAGTGTATGATAGTACCAATAATCTTATAACCCAGCAAACTATAGCCGGTGGAGCAGACTGGCAGCAGGCTGAAACCATAACATTAGCTAAGGGCCAGACATACACGGTTAAATGGATATATACGAATGCGGAAGCCACAGGTGATGATACCCAGACTGCATGGGTCGATAGTATCAATGTAACGCTTGATGCGGCGACAGAGCCGTTCGATTATCCTGCTGATACGACCCTTACGCTGCCTCCCGAATATACTACTGATTCATGGGTCAACCAGAATACCCTGGCTTACAACGGAGTAGGATTCGCAGCCAAGTCAGGAGCCATATATAATGGAGCTACTACATATATGCAGAGAACAGTTGATCTGTCTCAGGCTGCTATAGATGCAATGCTCAACTTTGTATGGAAGACATCTGACGGCGCAGGCAAGGCCCTTGCAGTAGAAGTATATGACAGCATGAATAACCTGGTAGCCCAGACATCTATAGCTGGCGGCACCGACTGGCAGGCAGCTGATCCTATCACATTAGCTAAGGGCCAGGTTTATACGATTAAGTGGACATACACCAATACAGAAGCTACAGGCGATGATACCCAAACCGCATGGGTCGATAATATCAATGTAACGCTCAAGGCAGCCGGGGAAATATTCGATTATCCTGAGAATACGACCATTACACTGCCTGTTGAATACACCACTGATACATGGGTCAACCAGAACATATTGGCTTACGGAGACGTAGGGTTCGCAGCCAAGGCAGGCGCTGTATATAATGGCGCCACTGCATACATGCAGAGACAGCTTGACCTTACCGAAGCCCAGAGTGACGGGAACCTCAACTTTGTATGGAAGACATCCGAGGGCGCAGGCAAGGCCATTACAGTAGAAGTATACGATAGCCTGAATAATCTAGTAGGTCAGGTATCAATAGCCGGCGGCACCGACTGGCAGGCCATTAGTCCTATAGCTCTTGCTAAAGGCCAGATCTACACGGTTAAGTGGACCTATACCAATACAGAAGCCACTGGCGATGACACCCAGACCGCATGGGTCGACAATATCAATGTAGTGCTTAATGCGCAGACAGAGTTGTTTGATTATCCTGCTAATACGACAGTTGCGTTGCCGGCTGCCTATACCACCGATTCATGGGTCGACCAGAATATTATTGCTTATGGCGATACAGGATTCGCTGCGCAATCAGGGGCAGTATACAACGGCGCCACCACATACATGCAGAGACAGGTGAACTTGACCACTACAGAAACAGACGGGCAACTCAGCTTTGTATGGAAGGCATCGGAAGGCGCAGGCAAGGCCATGACAGTGGAGGTATATGACAGCTTTAATAATCTTATAGCGCAGCAGACAATAGCCGGCGGCACCGACTGGCAGACCATCACTCCTATTACATTAGCCAAAGGCCAGGCCTACACTATTAAGTGGACCTATACCAATACAGAAGCTACGGGTGACAGCGCCCAGACGGCGTGGGTAGATAATATCAATATAACTCTCGACACAGAAGAACAGTCGTTCGATCATCCTGCCAATACGACAATCGCGTTGCCGGCAGAATATACCACCGATTCATGGGTCGACCAGAATGCATTGGCTTATGGCGATATAGGATTTGCCGCCCAGGCAGGTGCTGTATATAGCGGCGCCACTACATATATGCAGAGACAGATAGATCTTGTCGCAGCCCAGAATGATGGAAATCTCAACTTTGTATGGAAGACATCTGATGGCGCAGGTAAGGCCCTTACAGTAGAGGTATATGACAATCTGAATAACCTGGTAGCCCAGGCCTCTATAGCCGGTGGAGCAGATTGGCAGACCATCAGTCCTATTACATTAGCTAAGGGGCAGGTCTATACGGTCAAGTGGATATATACCAACACAGAAGCCACGGGCGACGATACCCAGACTGCTTGGGTTGACAGTATCAATGTAATGCTTAACACAGAAGAACAGTCGTTCGATCATCCTGCCAATACGACAATTGCATTGCCGGTTGCCTATACTACTGATCTGTGGGTTAGTCAGAATACGCTGGCTTACGGCGATACAGGATTCGCTGCTAAAGCAGGGGCTGTATACAACAGCGCCACAGCATATATGCAAAGGACCATCGACCTTTCACAGGCTGCCTTAGACGGTCAACTTAACTTTGTATGGAAGACATCCGAGGGCGCAGGTAAGGCCCTTACAGTAGAAGTGTACGATAGCCTTAATAACCTGGTAGCCCAGACATCCATAGCCGGCGGAGTAGATTGGCAGACCATCACTCCTATTACATTAGCCAAGGGCCAGGTCTACACAATTAAGTGGACCTATGCCAATACAGAAGCCACTGGCGACGACACCCAGACCGCATGGGTCGATAATATCAATGTAACGCTCAATGCGGCCGGTCAATCTTTCGATTATCCTGCCAATACGGCCCTAACGCTGCCGATCGAATATACTACTGATTCATGGGTCGAGCAGAATACATTAGCTTACGGCGGGGCAGGGTTTGCCGCCAAAGCAGGGGCAGTATACAACGGCGCCACCACATACATGCAAAGGCAGATCGACCTTACTACTGCCGAGATCGATGCCAAGCTGAACTTCCTATGGAAAACATCTGACGGAGAAGGTAAAGCCCTTGCAGTAGAAGTATACGATAGCCTGAACAACCTCGTAGCCCAGGCTTCGCTAGCCAGCGGCATGGATTGGCAGGCAATCAGTCCTATCACATTAGCAAAAGGCCAGATATATACTGTAAAATGGATATATACCAATACAGAAGCCACAGGTGACGATACCCAGACCGCATGGGTCGACAATATCAATATAAGCCTTAATACAGAAACAGAGTCATTCGATTATCCTGCCAATACGACTATTACTCTGCCGGTCGAATATGCCACTGACTCATGGGTCGACCAGAATATTACAGCTTATGGAGATACAGGTTTTGCCGCCAAGTCAGGGGCTGTATACGATGGCGCCACCACATACATGCAGAGACAGGTCGACCTTACCGTAGCCCAGAACGATGGAATACTCAACTTTGTATGGAAAACATCAGAAGGCGCCGGCAAGACCATGACAGTAGAGATATATGACGGCCTGAATAGCCTGATAGCCCAGCAATCCGTCACAGGCGGCATGGATTGGCAGGCGATCAGTCCTATCACATTAGCAAAAGGCCAGATATATACTGTAAAATGGATATATACCAATACGGAAGCCACGGGCGATGACGCCCAGACCGCATGGGTCGACAATATCAATGTAGATCTTGCTACAGAAACAGAGTCATTCGATTATCCTGCCAATACGACTATTACTCTGCCGGTCGAATATGTCACTGACTCATGGGTCGACCAGAATATTACAGCTTATAGGGATACAGGTTTTGCCGCCAAGGCAGGAGCTGCATACAATGGCGCCACCACATACATGCAGAGACAGATGAACCTGACTTTTGCCGAGAAAGACGGAAAACTCAGTTTCGTATGGAAGACATCAGAAGGCGCCGGCAAGACCATGACAGTAGAGGTATATGACAGCCTGAATAACCTGGTGGCCCAGGAAACAATAACAGGCGGCACCGACTGGCAGGCAATTGATCCTATTACATTAGCTAAGGGCCAGACATACACGGTCAAGTGGACCTACACCAATACGGAAGCAACAGGCGATGACGCCCAGACCGCATGGGTCGACAATATCAATGTAACGCTTGATCCTAAACTTCACCAGTTCGAATATCCTGCCGGAGTATCTATTACGTTGCCGGCTGTCTACACCACTGATTCATGGGTAGACCAGAATACGGTAGCATACGGCGAGACAGGCTTTGCCGCCAAGGCAGGAGCTGTATACAGCAGCGCTACCACATATATGCAGAGACAGGTGAATCTCACTACAGCCACAACCGATGGCCATCTGAACTTTGCCTGGAAGGCATCCGATGGCGCAGGCAAAGCTCTTACTGTAGAAGTATATGACAGCCTGAACAACCTGGTGGCCCAGGAAACAATAACAGGCGGTACTGACTGGCAGGATGCCGCCACCATAACATTAGCCAAGGGCCAGGCATATACGGTTAAATGGATATACGCAAATACGGCAGCTACAGGCGATGACGCCCAGACCGCATGGGTCGACAATATTAAATTAACATTGGCCCCGGAGACAGAGTGGTTTGATTATCCTCCTAATACGACAATTACATTGCCGGCCATTTACACTACTGACTCATGGGTCGACCAGAACACGATAGTTTACGGCGAAACAGGCTTTGCCGCCAAGGCAGGAGCTGTATACAGCGGCGCTTCCGCATATATGCAGCGGACCGTTGACCTGTCACAGGCTACAACAGACGGAACCCTGAGCTTTATCTGGAAGACATCCACGGGAGACAAACAATTAAAGGTAGAAGTATATGACAGCCTGAACAACCTGGTCGGAGAGCAGACAGTAGCCGGCGGAGTAGATTGGCAGCAGGCGTCGGTCAGTGTTACAAAAGGCCAGGTCTATACAATTAAATGGATATATGTTAATAACGAAGCAACAGGCGATGACGCCCAGACCGCATGGGTGGATGATTTCAAGGTTATCCTAAATGTTTCCGAAGCATTCGATCGTCCCTCCAATACAGTCATTGCGCTGCCCAGTGTCTATACCACTGATTCATGGGTAGACCAGAACACGGTAGCTTACGGCGGAGTAGGGTTCGCCGCCAAGGCAGGAGCGGTATACAGCGGCGCAACCACGTATATGGAAAGGACCGTTGACCTGTCACAGGCTTCCACAGATGGAACGCTGAACTTTAACTGGAAGACATCTACTGGAGACAAGCAATTAAAGATAGAGATATATGACAGCCTCGATAACCTGGTCAGCGAGCAGACAATAGCCGGCGGAGCGGACTGGCAGGCCGCTACGGCCATAGCTTTGGCAAAAGGCCAGACCTACAGGATCAGGTGGACATACATTAATAACGAAGCAACAGGCGATGACGCCCAGACCGCATGGGTGGATGATATCAAAGTAGCATTACAGGGACAAGCTCAGGTATTTGATTATCCTGCTGACACGACCCTAACGCTGCCCAGTGTCTACACCACTGATTCATGGGTAGACCAGAACACGGTAGCTTACGGCGGAGTAGGGTTCGCCGCCAAGGCAGGAGCGGTATACAGCGGCGCAACCACGTATATGGAAAGGACCGTTGACCTGTCACAGGCTT
>JBAZEK010000021.1 GCA_041653995.1 Dehalococcoidia bacterium | reverse complement strand
TGAGGGCGTGAATCCTGAAGACAGGTTCCGGAAGTAAATCTTTTTACGCGTAAGATAGAAATAAGAAGGGGCAGGCTTGTAACAAAGGACAAAATTACCTGACTCCACCACTTGATTTAGCATAGAAAAGATTGACGAAAGGGGTTGCCATGATGGACAGGTGCAGAAACCGTCTGGATTGAAGTCAAGACTGCCTTCAAAGACGAGGCCTCTAAGTTCAAATAAGGAACTACATGAAACCTCGAAAGATCTTACTTGGAGTACTGATTACGGTTTTGGCCGGATGTTCGCTGTCCCCTTTTTATGAGCGGCCTGCCCTGCCCACGGCGGCGGTTTATCCGGGAGTCAACGGTGCCGCAACGCAGACTACTCTGGGTATCGCGCAGCTTGGCTGGCGCGAATTTTTCACAGACGCCGGACTCCGGGAACTGATCGCTCAGGCGCTTGTGAATAACCGTGATCTGCGAATTGCCGTGCAGCGGGTGGAAGAAGCCCGTGGCCTCTACGGCATCCAGCGCGCTGACCGGTTGCCCAACATCAGCGCCGGCGCCACGGGCAGTCGCGCGCGTGTTCCGGCTGATCTTTCGTACACCGGGAGCGCCGTGACTTCAGACCAATACGAGGCCACCCTGAATCTCAACACGTGGGAGCTTGATTTCTGGGGACGGGTGCGCAATCTCACGACAGCAGCGCTGGAAGCCTACCTTGCAACTGAAGAAGCCCGGCGCGCTGTCGCCATCAGCCTGGTAGAACAGATTGCCAATACGTATCTCCTTGAACGGGAACTGGACGAGCGAATAGCCATTGCACAGCAGACCCTTATCTCCCGGGAGGATTCCTATCGCATCGCGAGGCGACGATATGAGGTGGGATATGCATCCAAGTTGGATGCAGTCCAGGCTGAAACGCTCTTAAATCAGGCGCGGGCCGATCTGGCGGCATTAATGCGCCAGCGGGATCAAAACCGCAATGCGTTGACACTTCTGGTCGGTGTCCCCCTAACCGATTTCGAGACCAGGCCGCTGTCCCTGATCGAAGCGGGGTTTGTGCGGGAAATTTCTGTAGGACTGCCCTCGGACTTGCTGATTAACCGTCCGGATATACTCGCTGCCGAGCATCAGTTGAAGGTGGCCAATGCCAACATCGGCGCCGCCCGTGCAGCTTTTTTCCCACGTATTGTGTTGACCGGAAATTTCGGCACTGCCAGCGCCGAACTGAGTGGTCTCTTTGCTGCAGGCAGTGCTATCTGGAGTTTTTCACCGAGTTTGACACTGCCGATTTTCGATGGCGGGCGCAATCGGGCCAATCTCGACGTGTCGGCAGCACGCCGCAATCTGGCTGTCGCCGACTATGAGCGAACGATTCAGGGGGCCTTCCGTGAGGTGTCCGACGCGCTGGCCGAGCGTCACTGGCTCACTGAGCAGGTTGCCGCTCAGCAGGCGACCCTGGCGGCCCAAATAGAACGTGCACGTCTGGCCTGGTTGCGTTATCAGAACGGCGCGGCGCCGTACCTGGAGGTGCTCGATGCCGAACGCGACAGGTTTGTAGCCGAACAGGCACTGGTGCAGGTGCGACGGGCGCTGCTCGGGAGCAGTGTGAACCTCTATGCGGCGCTGGGCGGTGGAACTGCGCATAAAGGGCAATAACTCAAAGGGTGCTGCGTGTGCCACGAAACGATGGAGAGAGGACCATGACCAACGAGCCTAAACCTGAAGCTAAGGCAGCCGAGCCGAAGCCTGAAGCCTCAGCCGAGTCTAAGAAGACCATAACAAAACAACAGAAGAAATGGTTGATCATAGCCGTAGTGATACTGATTCTTGGCGGCCTGGGTGTCGCCGCCTGGCAAATATTTGGCAAGGATGACAAAAACAAAGGCCTTGTCAGTGGCAATGGCCGCATTGAGGCAGTCGAGATTGACGTTGCTGCCAAAACACCCGGCCGGTTGAAGGATATTCTGGTGCGTGAAGGGGACTTAGTCGCCGCCGCACAGGTAGTAGCGTTGATGGATACCGAAGTACTTGAAGCCCAGCGCCGGCAGGCCGAAGCGCAGTTGAAACAGGCGCAGAGCGCCGTTGAAACGGCGCGGAGTCAATTGGTCCAGCGCGGAAGCGAAAAAGAGGCGGCGCTGGCGCTGGTCCGGCAGCGCGAGGCCGAACTGGGCGTGGCCCGGAAGCGCGCGCTTCGCTCCTTAACCCTCGCTGCCGAAGCGGCGACTTCGCAACAGGAGGCTGATGATGACAGTGCGAGGGTCCAGAGTGCCGTTGCCGCCGTCAACGCGGCCCGCGCCCAACTTGCCGCCGCCGCCGCGACCATCGTAACGGCGCAAGCCGGGATTGCCGGCGCGCAGTCGGGCGTCGAAGCCGCGCGGGCAACCGTCGAACGCATCCAGGCCGATATAACAGACAGCGCCCTCAAGGCTCCCCGTGAAGGGCGGGTGCAGTACCGCGTCGCTCAGCCCGGCGAAGTGGTCGGCGCCGGCGGCCGGGTGCTGAATATGGTTGACCTGAGCGATGTTTATATGACTTTTTTCCTGCCAACGGCTGTGGTGGGGCGGGTCGCGCTCGGTACCGAGGTGCGGCTGATACTCGACGCCGCTCCCAAGTATGTCATTCCGGCAAAGGTGTCGTTTGTTGCCGATGTGGCCCAGTTTACCCCGAAAACCGTGGAGACGGCGAGCGAACGGCAGAAGTTGATGTTCCGTGTCCGGGCGCAGATTCCCCCGGATCTGCTTAGAAAGTATATCACCCAGGTCAAGACCGGACTGCCCGGCATGGCCTATATCCGGCTGGACTCCAAAGCAGAATGGCCGGCCCATTTGCAGGTTAAACCACAATGATTAATGAACGCAATTTCGCGGCCGACCTTGCGCCGCCTGTGGCGAAGCTGCACGAAGTCAGTCTGCGCTACGGCAAGACCCTGGCGCTGGATTCCGTGAGTCTCGATGTTCCGGCCGGGCGCATGGCCGGCCTGATCGGCCCGGACGGCGCGGGCAAGTCCAGCCTGCTGTCGCTAATGGCCGGCGCCCGTGCGGTGCAACAGGGCACTGTGCATGCACTGGACGGCGACATGGCCGGCGCGCGCCATCGCAAGAATGTCTGCCCCCATATCGCCTATATGCCGCAAGGCTTGGGCAAGAATCTCTATCCGACTTTGTCGGTGGAGGAGAACCTGCAGTTCTTCGGGCGGCTGTTCGGCCACAACGCCGCCGGACGCCGCCGCCGTATCGACGAGTTGACCCGCAACACCGGCCTGTTCCCGTTCCTGCCGCGTCCGGCAGGCAAGCTCTCCGGCGGCATGAAGCAGAAGCTGGGCCTGTGCTGTGCGCTGATTCACGACCCGGACCTGCTGATCCTCGATGAGCCGACCACCGGCGTCGATCCCTTGGCGCGCGCTCAGTTCTGGGACCTCATCTCGCACATCCGCATTGAGCGCTCCGGCATGAGCGTGATCGTGGCCACTGCTTACATGGACGAAGCGCAGCGCTTTGACTGGCTGGCGGCGATGGATGCCGGCCGGGTGCTGGCCACCGGCACGCCGGCCGAACTGCTCGAACGCACCGGCGCCGAGTCGCTGGATGCAGCCTTCATCGCCCTGCTGCCGGAGGAAAAACGGCGCGGACACCGGGAAGTGACGATTCCACCGCTTGCCGATGGAGGCAACGCTGAAATTGCCATTGAGGCCAAAAACCTTACCATGCGCTTTGGCGATTTTGTCGCCGTTGACCACGTCAATTTTAGCATTCACAAGGGCGAGATTTTCGGATTCATCGGCTCCAACGGCTGCGGCAAGTCTACTACCATGAAGATGCTGACGGGCCTGCTGCCGGCCAGCGAGGGAAGTGCTTCGCTGTTCGGGCGGCAGGTCAATGCAAAAGATATCGATACGCGCCGGCGTGTGGGCTACATGTCGCAGACGTTTTCACTGTATTCGGAACTGTCGGTGCGCCAGAACCTGGTGCTGCATGCGCGCCTGTTCCAGGTGCCGGAAGCGGACATCCCGGTACGGGTAGACGAAATGGCCGAACATTTCGGCTTGGGCGAAGCGCTCCATGCCATGCCCGACAACCTGCCGCTGGGCATTCGCCAGCGCCTGTCGCTGGCCGTCGCGATGGTGCACAAACCGCAACTGTTGATCCTGGACGAACCGACCTCTGGGGTGGATCCCATCGCCCGCGACAGCCTCTGGCAGTTGATGATTGATCTGGCGCGCAATGATCAGGTCACAATCTTCATCTCCACCCACTTCATGAACGAGGCCGGACGCTGCGACCGCATCTCTCTCATGCACGCGGGCCGCGTGCTGGCTACCGGCAAGCCTACCGAACTGGTGAGCAAGAGTGGCGCTGCCACGCTGGAGGAGACCTTCATCGGCTACTTGCAGGAGGCCGGCGCAAGCGAGGCGACGCCCCCGGCGGTGAATGAAGCTAAGCCTGCCCTGCCTGCAGCGGGGCGAACCGCTATGCCTACGCGCAGATTCTCCTTCAACCTGAACCGCGCCTGGAGCTACAGCCTGCGCGAGATGCTGGAACTCAAGCGCGACCCGGTGCGCGCCACCATGGCGCTCTTGGGAACAGTCATCCTGATGTTCGTCGTCGGCTATGGCATCAACCTGGATGTGGAAAACCTGACCTATGCCGTGCTCGATCACGACCAGACCATGCTGAGCCAGAACTACGCGCTGAACCTGTCCGGTTCGCGGTACTTCGTTGAGCGCCCGCCGATTACCGATTACGATGATCTCGACCGGCGCATGCGCGCGGGCGAAATCGCGCTGGCTGTCGAGATCCCCCCCGCTTTCGCGCGGGACGTGGCGCGCGGCACTGCCGTGCAGGTCGGCGCCTGGGTGGACGGCGCCATGCCGCAGCGCGCCGAGACGGTGCAAGGCTATGTACAGGGCATCCACCAGGGTTGGTTGCTGGATATGGCAAAACCCCGCCTCAGCCAGTCCGCCGCATCAGGTCCGGCAACGATCGAGACACGCTTTCGCTACAACCCCGACGTTAAGAGCCTGCCGGCGATGGTGCCGGCGGTCATTCCGATGTTGTTGCTGATGATCCCGGCGATGCTGACCGCACTCTCTGTTGTGCGAGAGAAGGAAATGGGCTCGATTATCAATCTCTACGTTACCCCGGTAACCCGCAGCGAGTTTCTGCTCGGCAAGCAGTTCCCTTATGTCGTGCTCGCGCTGTTCAACTTCGGCCTGATGACGCTACTGGCCGTCACGGTTTTCGCCGTGCCGGTCAAGGGCAGCTTCCTGACGCTGGCGGCGGGGGCGCTGCTGTTTGTCATATTTTCGACCGGCGTCGGCCTGTTTGCTTCCGCCTTCACGCGCAGTCAGATCGCGGCGATGGTTGTGGCAATAATCGGCACCATGATCCCGGCCATCCAGTTTGCCGGTATGTTGAACCCGGTTTCTTCGCTCGAAGGCATGGGCGCGTTCATCGGCCGCATTTATCCGGCCACATACTTCCTGAACATCAGCCGCGGCGTGTTCAACAAGGCGCTGGGCTTCTCCAGCCTGCACGCCTCATTATGGCCGCTGCTGCTGGCGGTGCCGGTGATTTTGGGCCTTTCCATCATTCTGCTGAAGAAGCAGGAGGTCTGAACATGCCGCATGCCGCTAATATCTACCGCCTGGGCATCAAGGAACTGTGGAGTCTGGCGCGCGACCCGATAATGCTCGTGCTGATCACCTTCATGTTTACGGTGATGATCTACGTCGCGGCCACGGCGATGCCGGAAACACTGCACAAGGCGCCGATCGCCATTGTGGACGAGGATGGCTCGCCACTGTCGGGGCGTATCGCTGCGGCCTTCTATCCGCCGCGTTTCAACCCGCCGGCGATGATTCCGCTGTCTGCTATCGATGACGGCATGGATGCCGGCGACTACACCTTTGCGCTGGATATCCCGCCGGATTTTCAGCGCGACGTGCTGGCCGGCAAGTCGCCGGCGATCCAGCTCAATGTCGATGCCACGCGCATGACCCAGGCCTTCACCGGTAGCGGCTACATCCAGCAGATGGTGATGGGCGAAGTCAATGAGCTTGTTCAGCGCTATCGCAGCAGCGCCGCACCACCGGTGGATCTTGCACGCCGCGTGCGCTTCAACCCTAATCTGGAACAGTCCTGGTTCGGCGCGTTAAATGAGATCATCAACGACGTCGTTATGCTGTCGATCATCCTGGCCGGCGCTGCGCTGATCCGCGAACGCGAGCACGGCACCATTGAGCATCTGCTGGTGATGCCGGTTACACCGGGCGAAATCATGCTGGCCAAGACCTGGTCAATGGGCTTCGTGGTGCTGCTGGCTGCTGCCGTTGCGTTGGTGTTTGTCGTGCAGGGCGTGTTGCGTGTGCCGATCGAAGGCTCGGTGCTGCTGTTCCTGGCCGGCGCCGCGCTGTGCCTGTTCGCCACCACCTCGATGGGGATTCTAATGGCCACGGTGGCGCGCTCGATGCCGCAGTTCGGGATGCTCGCGATACTGATCCTGCTCCCACTGCAACTCCTTTCGGGCGGTTCCACCCCTCGCGAGAGCATGCCCGGGTTCGTGCAGAACGTGATGTTGGCCATGCCGAGCACCCACTTCGTCGCCCTCGGCCAGGCCATTCTCTTCCGCGGCGCCGGCCTCAGCGTGGTCTGGCCGCAGTTCCTCGCGCTGGCGGCGATCGGCGCGGTGTTTTTCGCCGTCTCGCTGAACCGCTTTCGCAAAACCATCGGAACGATGACGTGAAGCAACATGTTTGTAAAGGAGACTATTGCATGAAATACCTGAAACTTGCCGTCACTCTCTGTCGTACATAGAGAAATTTACGTTTCGTTTCAATAGGCGCACTTCTAAAAGCCGTGGACTCGTTATCGCACAAGGTCCCATAGAAGAATCGCGATACTATTTAATTCCTAAGACAGAAGACAGAAGTCAGGAGTCAGAATAAAAAATATTCTGTATTCTATCTTCTGGCTTCTAGATTCTTTCTTAAATTCTCCCCTCAGCATACGGAGGTTCTACCAAATGCTGAGGCCGGACGAATCATCTCATGCTTTCACGCTCTTTTCTTTTGTTAATCTATCCACCTGTTATTAAGTGATTAATTCAAAATTATGATTTTTCTTTGGCTATTGGCAGGCTATTTGCTCATATCCCTATAATAATACTTTTTAATCTTAACCCCGATTGAGTTCTTAATAATATTTTGGGAAAGATGATTAAAACTTAACGAAGGCTAAGAAAATATTTCAGTAAGGAAATAATGGGTGGAATAAGCAGAAGATTAATG
>JBAZEK010000020.1 GCA_041653995.1 Dehalococcoidia bacterium | reverse complement strand
GTTAATGCAAGCAACCCCTGTAGTCCCGCTCCCGGCGCAGTTATCCAACACTGTGTCAGTCTCATTGGTATAGGTACGGATAAGATATTCAAAGAGGGCAACTGGTTTTTGGGTGGGATGAACATTTTTACTATGAGAAACCCCTGTAAAACGAAGAATTGTTGTTGGATATTTATGGGTATAAAGTTTCTTCAATTGAACGCCCTGATTTCCTCCGCACAGTTCGCTGCGTTTTGTCTCTATTTCCCCGTAATACGGTTTATCCAAAAGAATCATTATCGGGTTATAGGGACAGTGACCATTAGAAAATACAATAACATCTTCGGTTGCCTGCATCGGTCGTTTTTTGGCAACCAAATGGCCAACCGGTTTGTCTTTGATCCATGTCCAGCAATGCTTAAACCATTTCGGATTACTCATCACTAATGCACTCGTGAATGGCTGGCTTGCCGTCAACACTATCGCCCCGTTGTCCTTGATAATCCGCTTGTACTGTACCCACAACGGTTCAAACGGGATGATGGTATCCCACTTGCAGGCGGTCTTTCCTCAACCGTAGGGCAGATCGCACAGCACCATGTCAATGCTTTTGTCTGCCAGTCTCGACATCTCAAGCAAGCAATCCCCGCAGATTATTCTGTTGTTCATGTTTCTACCTCAGAATGAAAATAGCAACGGCCGACCGACCCAGAGGTCCTGGGCTATCTTTACCGTGCGCTCGCTGAAAAACTCGCCCTCACGCTGGACGACCATATTGATCCGCATGATGCCGGACTTCTTCTCGTCAGGAGTCTGGTTCAGGCCCACCATGGCCGTGACGTGGGCATACTTGCGCTTATCCTCGCTGTAGTCGCCCATGTCGATCAGCTCCTTGCCGTAGGCGCGGGCGCTGGCCTGCGTGGCCGTCACCACGAGGCAGTGTCGCTCCTGGCTCAATCCACGCAGCAGCTTCCACGTCCGGTTCTGCTGGTGGCGGTATTCCTCACGCCTGTCCTCCGGGGCAAGGTTGTCCGCATAGTCAATCACTACTACATCAGGAATAAAGTTGTCAAACGTCTCCCAGTTGTCGAGGATACCCTTGATCCCGCTGACCGTCAACTGGTCGCTGGGATGGACCGACAGCCGGAAATCACGGCCCTTGATCCTCCCGAGGAAACGGCACCCGGTCTTCCACGCCTCACGCCAGGTCAACGGTTTGGCTTCAGGAACTTTCCGATACCACAGAGAACCCCTGAAGTTCTGGTCAGCGAT
The DNA here is from genome assembly GCA_041653995.1 of Dehalococcoidia bacterium. Classification (NCBI taxonomy): domain Bacteria; kingdom Bacillati; phylum Chloroflexota; class Dehalococcoidia; species Dehalococcoidia bacterium. Next base: position 6,886 of record JBAZEK010000020.1, on the reverse strand, counting down.
ACATTCGGTACAGGGCTTGTGTCCGTCATGGTCGCCTGACAGGTACAGCCCCTTGAGCTCGCTCCTCTCGATCTTTTCTGCAAGGGCTTTTCGCCGATTACCTTTCTGACATCTTCCCAGCTGGCCTAGCAGGCAGTCCGGTACGGGACTTTCATGCATCTGGCAATAGCAGGGAATGTTGCTTCTACCTGCCAGCCGGACGCTCAGCCGGAGGGTCACCTGGTCTTCGCTCATGTCCCCGACCTGAAACAGGGCTACGTTGCATCGGGCCTTGGCCGCCCGGATGGCGATCTCGTTCAGCCACCAGGTCTTGCCCCGCTTCTCCGGCCCCATGACGGCCAGGAACTGGTCCCGCTTCAGCTCCCGGTTCAGCATCCTGCCCAGCGCGCCAGGGAGGGAGAAGAGCGGGGTCTCCTCGTGCTCAAACGCCCTGGAGATGGCGTCCGCCGACCTGAACGGATTTTCACCCAGCGAAAGCGGCCTGCCGACCCGCTTGTAGCCGCCCAGCAGGGACTCAGCCTCCTGCACCTCACCTTCCAGCAGGCAGCCGCTGATCTCCCTGGATAGCTGGGACAGGCTGCGGGTCTTGAAATAGGCCTCGGCCTGGTCAAGCAGATAGTGTACGTTAACCTTATCCGCACGCGCGTACTCGTCGGACAGGCTGGTAAGCAGGTCGGAGATGAACTCCCGCTCGGCAGGGTCCATCCGTGTGGCGTGGCTCTCGAAGATGTCCTTGACATGAGGGCCAGGCGCCTTGCCGTACTGCTTGAAATAGCGGGCGCACCACTCCGCCACCGTCCGGACAAACCGGGTCTCCACCAGGTCCGGGTCGTAGAAGGTGACGACGCCCTCCATGAACTCGGTGGACACGATCATCCCAGTTAAGAGTCTACGCTCGACTGAGCCGTCAACCGTCTGTCGGTGTATCTTTATCATTTGAAGTCCACGTCCCTTATGCCCATCGAGTTGCCGTAGTCAGAGTTGTCTGCCGGAAACCTGCGGGCTTCAGGTTCCCTCTGTGGCGGTGGTGCCTGCTTTTCCATCTGCGCCAGAATATTCTGGAACTTTGTGCTTCCGTTGCCTGAGCGGCCACGGAGGCCGACAATGGAGTGCACGTTGGTAGACCAGAAGTTGTCATCAAGTGTCCAGGTGACCGCCTTGATAACCTGCGGCAGCGTGTAGCCATCTATCCGCACCAGCTTGCCTATTGTGTCACATGCCTGGGCAATCTGCGACTGCGGGGTGTTCTTGACAATGTTTGGGAACCGCTCCCGCTGGATAGTATAGAACCGCTTAACGAAGTGTTCAATCTTTAAAAAAAAGGGCTCTTCTTTCTTTTGCTCTTCTTTCTTTTGCTCTTCTTTCTTTTGTATCTTCTTATATGGGGGTGCGAAAGGCTGAGTCTGCGAAAGGCTGAGTGTGCGTTTCGCATCTTTAGGCTTACTCACCCTTAGGCCTTTAGGTAGGTTTGCCTCTTCTGAGATGATCCAATGTCCAGCTATCCACGCTTTTGTGGTGCTATCTTGTTGTTTTTGAAAGCCAATATACCCAGCTTGCGTCAGTTCTCGTATACCTGAACGTGTGGCAGATATGCCGTCGGATGAAAATTGATGTAAGTTGTCTGCACGGATATGGTATCCTTCAGAGTGAGACAGCAGATATGCAAGCAACCCGCGCGCCTTCCATGATAAGGAGACATCTCGTAGTGTTTTATTGCTGAGCAGGGTAAAGTCTTTTTGGTGTTCACCGCGAATAAATTCGGTCATTTTTATCTTCCTCCTGAAAGTTTGATATTATAAATATCTTTTTTCGCTTGCTCTAATCGTCTTTTTGACCATTTGAACGTCTGTTTTACAATATGGTCTTTACGCATGTCGGGGCAATGTTGACTTGCGTATAGATAAAGTCATAGCATCTGCTGGATCTTTGGCCATTAGAAGTTGATCTAATGCGGTTTTGTGTAAAACAAGAGGCATATTATTCATCTGGGACCTCCTTGATGGGAAAAGAAAACGGCCAGCAGGCAATAGGGCGCCGGGAAGTCCAGATGAGCCCACCTTGAAAGTGGTATCACAACCCGTCTATTGTTGCTGACCGTTTGATTTTGAAGTTTATACATACTCGTCTGGACCTGTCGTTTTTATTCCACGCGAGGCGCACTTCGCGTTTCGTGGTAAATTATATCCCATGCGGATCAAATAATAAATAAATATCTTTGCTGATGCCAATTAAAGGCAAGCAGGTAAAGGGCGGAACAGCATTATCTTTGCATTTTCATAAGGTTACTAAAGTTACCTTTCTACGAGCTCGGCCATCAGCTCGTGCGCCTCCAGGTCAGTCAGGTCGTCCGGCCCGTCTGGCCCCGGGAGCTCCACGATTTCCGTAACGCCGGGGAACAGGCTGAGCCGCGCCGCTAGCGTTTGCGCCTGGACCCGGCCGGTGTCGTCGCCGTCGAACAGCACCATGCGCCGCCTGAACCGTCGCAGCAGCAGCACTTGGGCGTCGGTGACCGTCGCACCGAACGTGCAGACGGCAGGCGTGCCCAGTCTCCAGACCTTGGCGGCGCCCTCGGTGACGACCACCAGGTCCCCCTCCAAACGATCTAGGCCGTAGATGCAGTTTTTAATGGGCGTTGCCGCCAGCGCGTCGGGGCAGGACTTGTACCGCATGGGTGACTTCCCGGTGACGTCCCGCCCCTGGTAGCAGATCAGCTTTTTATCCCTGTCGTAGATCGGGATGATAATGCGATGGGCGAATGACCCGAGGTTTCCCGTCCCGCAGAGCCCCCAGTCCCGCTCCAGCTGGTCGGGGTCGAAGCCCCGTCTCCGCAGATAGGTGCGGTGCCTGTTTGTCATCGGGCTAGTGCCGTAGGGCAGGCGTGTCTCCAGGGTGTTAATCCTTGGTACCCGGGTGGTCCCAGGACCTGCCGAAAGGTCTTTCCTGTGACCCTCTGAGACCCGGTGCTCCCGGCACAACCTGCGGGCCTTGGGGAGGTCGACCCCCAGCAGGGCGGCAACGGTTTCATCCTCGGGGAGCGGTCCGCAGCGGAAACAGAAAAAGTTTCCACCGTCTGTCGGGTAGCCGAGATGGAATTTAGAATCAGAACAAAAGGGACAGCAGACATTGCACCAGTTTGTGCTTCCAAGCCGGTATTGTATCTCAAACTTTTGTAAAAGTTTTTCGATGTTTAATGGTACTTTCATTATCTGCCTGTTTTATTAAAAGTATCACGTCTTTTTTTTGACCACGGTTTTCCAACATGACAATCATGCTGCAGTTGTATAAATGCGGGTTTGTCTTTGAATTTGTGTGGTTTACGCATTTTTTCTTTCCACCAGAGAGGTATAGGACCTCTTTTTCTTCCTGTTAATTTTGCAATTGTTTTTGCTTTACCTTCTTCTGGATAATGCCAACCGCTTTTAATGAGTTTTTTACGGGCAAGTCCAATGTTTTTTCTCCATTTTGGGGATAAAATACGTCCAGTTAATGCGGCGCTAATTTTTTTACCTATGGCACCTGTAGAATCAAAGGTGCCTTCCCCACCATCTGTACCGTTTACCAGGTCGAGTCCCATCTTTCTGTAGTGCGCGATATAGGCGATTTCCGCCTTGCACCCGTCCCCGCTTACCTCGGTCTGTAACTCTATGGTAGGTGTTAATCCCCTGGCAAGCATCGAGCGGATCCAGCAGCAGCGATGATTTTTGCCACCATGCGTAGCCTCATAAAGATGTCCTGCCAATCGGTATTCAAGTGTTCTGGTGGTTTTTCCGACATTTCGAATGTTTCCGTACTCGTCGAGGAGGTGATAGATCTTAGCGCACATAGCAATCTCCCATCATTGTTCCCAGCTGAAAGAGGCAGGACAGGGTCGGCTGGGAGACCGACCTCTTCGAGTCTGGGAGCTACCCGTTCTCTATTCCTGCACATATTATACCTTGTTCCTTTGGGAATGTACACATTTATTTTTTACGCATGGAAGATTTTGCCACATCCCGTTTGTCGAGGGCAGTAGGTCGGCCTGGATGCCGGCGTCGGCAAGGAGTTGCTCCAGGTCAAGGGGCGTCTTGCGCAGGTTTGTCATAGGTGATCTTTGCCCCCTTCTCAAGGAGTTCCTCAGTAGTCCAGGTGCCGTCCCCTATTTGCCCGTTGGCGAACAACAGGTGATAGTTGTGGTCGGTGCGGATGTTTCGCCCGGCGTGGACGAGCTGTGCGAGGGTTCGGCGGGTCTTTCCCAACACCCAATATCCTTCCCAGTTGCCGGCGCCGGGGAATGTTGTGCGCTGTGGGTTACTTGTCATTTTTCAATACCTCCGCACGGGTCTTCTCGTACTCCTCGCGCAGGAACCGTTGCAGCAGGTAGGTCAGCATGTCAGCTATCGACTTGCCGTCGAGCCTGGCTGCCGCGGCGAACCTATCTTTGAGTTTTCGCGGGAACCTGTGCACCATCCATGAGCATCTTTCATCTTTCATCTTTCATCGCCGTCCTTTCAGTTTGAGTTTCTCGATCAGTTTTTTCATCATGCTTTGTGACTCGTCTATGATTCCATCCAACACACCGTCCAGCACCTTTCGTTTTTTGCCAATCAGTTCGATGATGTCTTCCTCGAGCGTTCCGGCAGCGACCAGGTAGTAAATTGAAGCCGCCCCGGTCTGGCCAATGCGGTGAATCCTATCCTCGCACTGGCTGATTTCTGAAGGTGTCCAGGGATATTCCAGGAATACGGCGTCCTGCGCCGCTGTCAATGTGAACCCCATGCCCGCCACCTGCACGTTGCCGATAAGCATTTTGATGGCTGGGTCGGTCTGGAACTGCTCCACCACTTTTGACCTGATTCGCACATCAGTTCTCCCGTCCAGCGCTATGGCGATCTTCCCGTACCGCTTCATCAGCTTGTTGGTTGTGCTGTGGTGGATGTCGAAGACGACAATTTTATTACCGGTCTCGAGGAAGTTGTCGAGCCACTCATAACAAAGTTCCAGCTTTGCCATGATAGCGGCGCGGCGCAGATGTCCAATCGCCGTGATGTCCTTGAGCGGGTCGGGCTTTTCATTCTCCCAGACGCCGAAGGCCTCGCGCAGGGCGTCGTCGTAGATGGACTGGCCATAGGTGTCCAGGGTCAGCGGCACGGTGGTCTTGGTCTTGGGCGGCAGGTCTTTGAGCACATCAGCTTTCAATCGTCGGATCATGATGTTGCGGTCGAGCCGTTGGTGGAGTTCGTCGGTATTACTGGCCCCGCTGAAGTCCCAACCGTACCCGTTGTGCTTGGCTCCACAATAACGGTTGGCATAGTCCCAATACTTCCCAAACTCGGTAGGTGCTAAGATGTTGAGTGTGTTGAAGAACTCGATGGGGCGGTTGACGATAGGAGTTCCACTAAGTGCGATGACATGGGGCTTCCCTTTACAAAATGCTTTGACTGCTTTGGTCCGATGGGTCTTGGCATTCTTGATAAAGTGACAATTTGAAACGAGAACACCATTTGCGAAGTAATTATGGGTGTTTTGGATTTCTAAATTATAGACAAATTGATCTTGTCCAGAACCATTTGGGGAGTGTTCATTATTTCTCGGTTCCAGAATCTTAATACTTTCCACCCTAACATTTGTAAAGCTAAATTTTTTTTCTGGTCGGATTTTTGCTGAATAGGATTGCAGTGACTTCCACCATCTACCTCGATTGCAATTTTTTTGTCTGGGATGGCTATGTCTATCTTGTAATTCTTTGGCAGGTTTTTGATTAGAGCCATCACCGGCCATGTGCTGACACAGAATTCCATTTTCCCTTTGATTAGAGCTGCCAGCATAATTTGCGGGGCGGTGTATGCTCCATTTCCACCACGGGGTCCTTTCCACACTCCCCAGGTTCCTTTTCGTATTTTTGTCTGTTTCATTTTCTTTTGTACGTCTGGTCGACTTGAGGGGTTGTTTATTTTCATTCGATCGGAACATCTTTTTGCAAAGGCTTTTCCTTCCAGTGTTTGATTCCATTGTTTGCGGGCGATTATAGTTTTTGCAGTTCGTTCTTTTGTAAATATTTGCGCTCTGATTTCTGGTTGACTCATTCTCCACTTTGCTGAGCAAGAAGTTCCGCAGAATCGTTTTTTGCCTTGCTGTTTTTGTCGAAACCATTTCTTGCATAATTCGCAACGTGTGAGTTTGTACTTTGCTATTTTCATCGCTGCACACGTTTTTTCTCGGTACTCGGTAGTTGACCAATGTTCCAATGTGGCACAGGAGCGTCCGCAAAATTGTCTTTGTTTTTTTATTGGTTTCCCACACCGTCTGCAAAATGTCTCCAGGTTTGATTTTATCGGCTGTTTTGTATTCATTTGATGTTACTTCCCATATTTTATGGTTTGGGGTGCAAGAGATTGATCCCCCATTATAGTTGATTTTAATTAGTCCTTTTGTTTTTTGATTCTTATTATACTGGATAATAGGTTGGAAGTAAATCTTTTTTTTCAGGAAATTATAGCTTAAACATTTAACAGGTAGTCGATGTTCCACAATGTCACCGATCAACAGCATCCCTTTATCAGTAACGACAGGAGTATTGTAAGGAAAACACTCGTCGAGTACAACCGTGCCGACATTAACCAACACTGGAAGCCAGTACTGAAGAATATCGTAGTTGATTATCAAAACATCCTGACCAGTTTGGGAGGCGTCGCTCTTTGTGCCGGACAGGATGCGTGCTTTTAGAGTAGTCCAAGCCAGACACTCTCGTTCCCAATTCCCCTTTAGTGAGCAGGGACACACCACGAGCGCGGGCAACGCTTCAGGGTGTAATTGTAACCACGCCAGCGCCTGCACCGTCTTACCAAGCCCCATCTCGTCCGCCACCAGCACCCGCCCGCCCCGGTCCTCGATGAACCCCACACCCTCT
>JBAZEK010000019.1 GCA_041653995.1 Dehalococcoidia bacterium | reverse complement strand
GCAGGCGGAACAGGGCTTGCGCGAGGGCAGGCCGGAACAACTCATCTTCTCTGAGTACGCGCTTGGCGGCGAGAAGGAGAAGGAAAAGAAGGCCGTGCCCAAGACGGTCAACGTCCGCTACTAAGATACCCACAGCGCCGTGACCAAGAGGAACCACATGGCGGCACAGACCAAGGCTGCCTGACGGCCACTCCCTGACACTCCATAGAGCACAAGCGGAGAGGGGGGGACAACAGCACTAAGCAACCACCACCCTACCACTTCCATACCACCCATTCTACACCCCGGCGACGACCTGTCAAGGCGTCGCCTTTTTTGTTGTGCGGGAACCGGAAAAGCTAACCGCGAAGGAGAGGACATGGACGAACCCAAGGTGATAACGCCTCCGGCGGAAACACCAACCGAGGACTGGAAGGCCAAGTACGAGGCGATTGCTCCCAAGGCGCAGAGGCTGGACGAGCTTGAACCCCAGTACAAGAAGCTCCAGACCGAACTCAACAAGCAGCGTGAGAGGTTCATCACTCGTGACGACTTCACCGCGTTCGAGGACCGGATTGCGAAGGCCCTTGACGCAACGCGGGACAGCGACGAGGAGGAGGAACCGAAGCGCAAGCCCAAGCCGTCGGAGGTCATCCGACTGGCGAGGGAGGCCGCACCAAAGCCCAAGGAACCCGAAGTCGCCCCCGAAGTCGTTGCGTTTGCAACGGTGGCGTCCCGTATCTGTAAAGAGAACGGGTGGGACGAGAACTCTCCTCAGTACCGGACAGCCAACTCGAAAGAGCCGGTTGACGGACTGACGTACCTGTACCAAGAGGCTGCTAAGAGTGCAGCGACTAAGGCGGCGGAAGCTGCCGAACTGAAGCACAAGCAGGCCATCAAGGACGCAGGCGGGACAAGTCTGGCAGGCGGGCCGAGTGCGACGAACGAACCCGAACCCATCAAGCCGGGTGACTGGGACAAGGCCAAGTCGAAGGCTCGTACACCGGCGGAACTCCTTGCTGCGTACAAGGGCAAGATGTGAGACCTCTCACATTCAAGCCTCGTACCAAGGGGATACCGAACAATATCCGCACCATCCACTGTTTCAAGTGCGACGAACCGCTTGCGAAAGAAGCGTCGGACGCGCTTACCAAGACAGCCTATGAGTGGTGGTTTGTGACCGCCTCGGGGCTGTGGTGCAAGGGTAGATGGTGGGGCAATAAGTTCAAGTGTCCGAAGTGTGGTGCAGAAGGGACTCTGCCGATAGACAAACCGCTTTCGTGTATGGAGGACTGAAACATGGCCAAGCTGAAGAACAACACAATCGTAAGGGATGCTTTCAAGCAACTGGGCGGAGTGACCGAAGCCGTTGTGACAGGGGCCGTTGCCGTGAATGGTGGCGAAGCCTTCACCAAGGACGACACGCCACCCGCGCCTGAAGTTCTCGACCCCGAACAGAAGGGCGAGCGGAAGGCGCTCATGAAACTCCTCTCGCAGTGGTGTGTGCCACTTCGACAGGGGTTCAAGACGGATGAGGCTACGAACAGGGCCGCATTCCTGAAGCGGCTTGAGGCACAGACCTATACCGACCTGTGGAAGTTCTTTGACATTCAGGTTCCCGGCGAAGTTATCGACGCCGTAAACCGGCGATTCAAGGACATTTCCCCATAGGAGGCTTAGATGGCGACAGGCGCCACGGAGTTCAAGTAAGGACTCGTAACCTAGCTCAATTGACTGGGACATCCTTAGAGTCTTGCACACTGATTAGGTAAGAGAGGCAAGAATTGGATAATCAGCAACCGAAAGTTTCTGGAGAAGATTTGGGCTGGCTGGCGGGATTCTTCGACGGTGAAGGGTCTGTCTGCCTGACCATACGGCCAAGCGCGGCAAAGAACGGCGGGCCAAAGGTTCAGCCACAAGCCATGTTGGGCTCTACCGATACGGCGGCGCTGGACAAGGCGCACGACATTCTCGCCCGCGCAGACATTGGACATCACATATCTTGGCAACGCCCTCATGGAGTCGCCAAGAACGGGAATGCCTACCGCGAGGCGTGGTCTATCAAGATGGTGGGGCTGAAGCGCGCAAAGGCGTTCCTTTCATGGGTGATGCCAGTATTGGCTACCAAGCAAGAACGGGCGGCGCTTGCGCTCATCTACATCGCATCCCGCGAGATGCACACCGACTTCCGCACTCCAATCACGGAGTACGAGTGGTCACTGGCGATGAAGATGAAGGAATTGAACAGCCGCACTACCCAACACTTCTCTGCTGTGAAGTTGAACACTGAGCGCCCTGGCGCGAGCCACGAAGCCCTTTCAAGCAATGGCATGAAGGGCGCAGTCGCTCGTTGGGGTAACAGAAACTAGGCTCAACGACTAAACGCTAGGCCACCGAAAGGTGTGAAGGTATAGTCTGCTCTCATGTGAAAGCATGAGCTAACACAAAGGTTTTGACAACACTACCCAAGACAACTTCATTCCCGAATACTGGTCGCCCCTGCTACTGGAGGCGCGAGAGAGCAATCTTCTCTTTGCGTCGATGGTTGACCGCCGGTTTGAGGCGGGTCTGAGCAAGGGCGATACCATCCACGTCAACGATGTTCCTCTGCTTGCGGCGCGGTCCAAGAGCGAGAACACGGCGATAACCTACGAGACGGTTAACTTCTCCTTCAACTGAGGCCGTCTAATGAAGTTCCCGTTGTGATTCGGTTGCTTTGCATGACATTCAGTGCAAAGCGCCTTCCCGTTATCTAGTGAGTATAGAAGGGTTATCAACTCCTCGACACTGCGGATGTGATGGACGTGTTCGGCTTCAGAGCCGCACTCCTCGCACTTGTAACTGGCGCGTTCCATAACTTGCCTCGCCCACTCTTTCGTGGCGTGGCTGTTGTGGATGTACTTATAGACAAGCGTAAGCCCGCCCTTCCACGCGGGGTTGTTCTCGCCGCGCCGTTGTTCGGAACTCGCCTTGTGCCAACAGGCATCGGAGCAGTACTTCTGTTTCTTGACCGCCCTTGAACCGTAGGCAAAGCAGGGCTGCTTCCACATCGTCTTACCGCAGTAGGCACAAGTGAAGTTAGGCTCGCGGGAGAATGTCATGTTCTTCCAGTAACAGTCGCGGGAGCAAAACTTAACCCTGTCGAGCGAAGGCCTAACCTCGAAGGCCTTGCCACAGTACGCGCATGTCTTGTGGATGTACGGCACTTTCTTCATACTCAGAATTATATCACAATGGGACTCATTCAGCGAAACGGGGTGAACTCGGTGAACCCTAACCCGCAAGGTAAGGCAACGCCGAGCCAAGCCGAGGATACATCCTCGGAAGGTGTAGAGACTACTGGAGGGGTTCAGCCCCCTTAATAACCAGCTAGAGCGCCCCGCCCGAAAGGGAAAACATAGTCCAATGCGTCGGGAAACCGGCGACCACATGCTCGCATTCCCAGGTAGACATCAGCATCGACCAGTACTACTACGCTGCGATTGCGGTTGAGAAGGAGACTGAGGTCCAGGCGCTTCAGGACCAGGCGAAGATATTCGCCCCGAAGATGGGCTACGCGCTGGCCTTGCAGGTGGACGACACTCTCGCGGGACTCGTTGACGACTTTGCCCAGTACGTTGGCACGCTGAACGTTGGCACCAGTGTGGACAACTGGCTGCGTGCAATCCAGTACCTCGACGATGCGAACGCGCCCGACGAGGACAGGTTCGCGTTGGTGCCGCCTATCGAGTGGGCGAACCTGATTCAGCAGGACTTCTTCATTCGCTCTGAGTACAAGGAGTCGGTTGGACAGCTTTCGGCCAAGGCGAAGCGCGGCTACTTCGGAGAGGTTCTTGGAGTCAAGTTCTTCAAGAGCACGAACGTTGAAGGGACGAATGGAAGTGGCCATGACAGCGGCCTGTTCCACAAGTCCGCACTCGCCCTTGTCGAGCAGATTGCTCCCACCACCGTCTCGCAGTTCGACATCGACTATCTGGCTACAAAGGTGGTCTCGTACGAGCTGTTTGGCGTGAAGGAGATGCGCGACACGAGTGGGGTGTGGGTGAAGTCCCTCTAGGAGTACGAGATGCCTAACAGGATGAAATGGCTGAAGACGACTGAGGAACTGAAGCAGGCCCGCTCGTACACGGGTGGGCTGAACGGCATCAGGGGATTCCTCGATTCCGGATGTCTGGACGTGGTTCGATGGCACGACGACTTCCTCGGAGACACTATCCGAGGGGACGCGACCGCTCCAGGCCTCTACGAAGTTGTGACGGGTGTTGATGGTGCAATCAACATCCTTGCGGACCAGGAGAACGGCATTGCGGAGATTCGTGCGTCGGACGGCAACGGAGCCGACAACGAGTACTGCGGCGTTTCCCTGCCGGAGCTTGCGTGGAGCGGCGACCAGTACTGCTGGATGGTGGCACGGGTGGCGGTGGACGCGATTACGACCGTGAAGATGGAGATCGGGTTCACCGACGTTACGACCGACGCTGGAGCCGTTGCCACACTTGCCACGCCGACGTTCACGGCGGACGACTGTGCGCTGTGGGTGTTCGACACCGACGACACGGCCTACTGGCAGTGTGCGGGGTGCAAGGCGACGACCGCGGCCACGAAGATTGAGGACGGGCTTGCGCCGGTAGCCGGGACGTTTGAGTACCTTGGCGTGGCCCTCGAAGACACGTCGGCAAAGTTTTTCCGGCTCGATGCGAACGGCAGGAAGACCTACGAATCCGCGTGGATGGCTGATGCCATCACCAAGACGGTCCAGTTGGTCCCGTGGATATTCGTACAGCTTCGGACGGGCACCATCGACCGGAACATCTCGCTCGACATGCTTCACGTCGAGCAGATGCGAACCAATGCTTAGGAGGCATGAATGGCTGAGTTTATCGTTCGTAACACATCGGGTAAGGTTGCCGACGCTGGCGTGGCCAAAGAAGCGAGCATCACCAAGTTTGGCGACCTTATCACTATCCCGTGGCAGTACAACCTTCTGATGCAGGGCAAGGTGTTCATGGGCGGCATGGGCATCGAGGCCACTGACATCGACGGTCAGGACGACACCTACGCCGAGGAGGAGGTCACTCACTGCCTGAAGGCTCCCGATTCCGGCACTGTGGTTATCCCCCTGTACGTCAGGGTTCAGTTGACCACAGAAGGCGGGGCGGCCCCCGACTTCTACCTCACCTACGTCAACACCAACCTCAACACGCCCATCGCCATCTCTGCGGGTACGGCCAACACCGTCATCAACTGTCTCGGCGGGCAGCACACGGCTAATGCGGCCCTGTGCTACTACACCGTGACTTCCGGCACGTACACATCCGCGCAGAACGTGGTGCTGTGGCAGGCGAAGGACGTTCCTGACAACCTGCTTTCAGTGGAGGCTGTTGGTACTGGCACCCCCGTCGAGACCATGGACAACTCCATGTCGGCGGTCACCATCCCGCTGTTCCCCCACATCCCGATTGGACTGGCGAAGGGCGCGGCCCTGTACCTGTATGCGTCGACCGCGACCTCGGATTCCAAACTGCGCCCGACGTTCGTATGGGCAGAGCTTCCCGACACCATTCTTTAGGAGGTACACATGGCTATCTTTGAAGTTCGTAATACCTCCGCGAAGATTGGTGATGCGGGGGCGTCTGTGGCGGCAAGCATCACCAAGTTCGGTGATGTCCCCGTCATGGACTGGCAGTACAACCTCATGCTTCAGGGCCGGGTCTTCATCGGTGGTGAAGGCATCGAGGCGACGGACGTTGACGGCGAAGCCGCACTGGACGACACGACCCCCACCTGGCTGCTTCGCGCACCCGATTCAGGTGTCATCGTGGTTCCGTTGTACGTGAGATTGCAGCTTACGTCTGAGGGTGGCGCGGCCCCCGATGCGTACCTGACTCTCATCAACTCGAACCTCGACGACCCCATCGTGTACACGAGTGGCACGGCGGGCACGGTACTGAACGCCCTTGGCGGACAGAGCAGGACCAATCAGGCCAAGTTCGTCAACACCGTTACCATCGCTGCGGTCACAGACGCGCAGAACGCAGTTATCTGGCAGGCCAAAGACATACCCGATAACCTGCTGTCTGCGGAAGCTGTGGGCACGGGTACTCCCGTTGAGACACTGAGCAACTCTATGTCTGCCGTGTCCATCCCCTTGTTCCCGCACATCCCCATCGCTCTCACCAAGGGCGGGATGCTGGCGTTCTACACCGCCACCGGCACGTCCGACTCCAAGTATCGCCCGACCTTCGTGTGGGCGGAAATCCCCGACGACATCCTGTAACCCCCAAGCCTCGGGGCGGGGCTTTGTACCGCCCCATTCTCTTTCGGAGGGATGAATGCCCATCTACGAGTACGAGTGTCCGCATTGTGGCAAGACGTTCGAGGTCTTGCGAAGTGAGATGGAGTGTGTGTGTCCGTCATGCGGCGAGGTCTGCTGGCCCCGCATGAGCCGGTACAACTTCAAGTGCCCACTCAATTAGGAGGAGAAGAAGTGGAACTACAGAAAGCAATCAAGCGAATCGAAGCAAGCGCACAGACCCAGTTGAATCAGGCCGTTATCGCGCAGGTCAAGGCGCAGGCGGTCAACGAGGCTATGGAAGCCTTGAAGTCACTGTTGAAAGAATCGGAGCCTGAAGGAGAAGCAGAAATAGATGGCGACTAGGACATACGACGCCCCGCTGTCTGATATGCAGTGTGAGGCGGCGATTACCCTGTCCTCCACCGTTCCGGGGTATCTGAATGTTATCCCTGGATACCGTGGAGTGAAGCTCTACTGTGCGTCCGACTGGAAGCTGTTGCTGACTCCTCGGATACACAGGGTTTTCTACTACGCGGCGGCGGGAACGTACACGGATTACACGTCGGAGGCGATTGACAAGTCTACGACGACACACGTTCCGCTGGACGCGATGGCGGCAGACGACTACCTGTACATCGGGTGCAAGGAGCAGTTCCTTGGACTGTACTTCAACATCGGAACGAACGTGAACGCGGAGACGGCGACGCTGGACGTTGAGTATTGGAAGACGCAGGCGACTCCCGCGTGGGCGGACGTTACGGGCGATGCCGATGGGACTGATTCCACCGGCACCTCCACTGGCGCGACACTTGAACAGGATGGCGTGTACACGTGGACGTTGCCAAGCGACTGGATTATGAACACCGTCAACGGGAAGGAAGCGTACTGGATACGGTTCTGTCCGAGTACGGCGTTGTCCGCGACTGTGGACGTTTTGGAGATGATGGCAGTCCACAAGAACACCAACTACGCCTGGATGGAAGGCGGGATGGTGGAAGCGTTCAACTTCGACGACGACAAGGTTGGCGGGATTCAATACCTGAGTGTGGATTCGACACCGACGCTGCACGTGACGTGGCTGAAGTACGAGGGATAGCATGAAAGGCCCACTGACATTCAACGCAAGTAAGACGGTCATTCCTGGGGATTGTACCGTCAATGGCGACCTCACCTTCGCCACTGGCAAGACTCTGACTGGCTACAACAACGTGGTCGAGAACCACACGGCAGGCGACACACTGACCCTTGCTGAGTCGGGTTCTATCCACACCAACTACGGGGCTTCGGGCGCTGTGGCGTTGAAGCTACCCGCTTCCGCTACCGCAGGAACCACGTTCAAGTTCGTTGCTGCTGCGGCTCAGGAACTTCGCATCGTGGTCGCCGCGTCGGGCGAGTCCTTCATCGCCAATGGCATCACCTCCACCGACGACACGGGCAACGACCTGTACCTCGGGGCGGACGACGAAGGCGAGATGGCTACCTTCACCTGCATCGCTGCGGGCATCTGGCTCGTGGACGTTATCGGTACGTGGACTATCGTGCAGCCGTAAGGGAGGAACATTGAAACGACTAGCGATTCTCATAGCACTGGCACTGGTGCTGATTCCGGCTACGGTGTCGGCAATGACGTGGGAGGAGTTCGTCGAGGAGTACGGGGCTATGCCTCCGCCTCCGCCGGATGCGACGAACACGGATGTCTGGCCGTTCGAGACCCCGACCTTTGAGATTCAGAGTGGCGACTACTCGGACGGCGGGCAGTCGATATCCGACATGAACGCGGAGAAGTTCCTTGAGAACGTCGAGTGGGACGGTCAAACCGTCTGGCTCTACACGTAACTTGGAGGCTGATGGACTGGGACAAGGCGTACGCGGAAGGCCAGTACTCGTCAATCGTTCTCCCGCTGAAATGGAATCCGTTTGCCGTCCGCAGGGTGCAAGACCTGTTCCACTGTGACCGTTGCGGGGAGTGCTGTCACTACGACAGGGTGCCCGTCACACAGGTGGACGTTGACCGCGCCCCTGAAATCGCCCCCTACGTCATCCGAGAGGGTGACAAGGGCTACTTCATCACCAAGGGCGGGTGCCCCTTCTACAAGGACGGGTGCTCCATCTACGAGAGGCGACCGGACGTGTGCTGGCTCTACCCGTTGCAGAGTCCCATCACATTGAAAGACCAAGAAAGGGTGGTGATTCGTCTACGATGTCAGGCTGCGCTGAG
>JBAZEK010000018.1 GCA_041653995.1 Dehalococcoidia bacterium | reverse complement strand
ACCAACGTGTTCATCGAGCACTGCTACATCCATAACTTTGGAAAAGCGGGCGTGTACTGTGCTGCGACCACGACGCCTAGCGGGACCATTTATCATGCCACGGTCAGGAACTGCGTGATTGCGAACATCGGCCTGCTCTATGAGACCGGCAAGTACGGGTGGGGCAACGGCGTGGCCATGGCCAATGGAGGCATGAGGACCACGGGCAGCTATGGCCGGGGTAAGATGCTAGTGGAGAACTGCATCATCCACCGCTGCTCCATGCACACTGTGGACTTCGAGCCAGGGCAGAACTCCATAATCCGCAACAATTATCTGGCGACACCTGCGAGACAATATTATGACGCTGGAGGGGCGAAGGACCCCTGGAACGTGGGCTTACAGCAATATCCCTATGGCGGGGTCGTGTCTAGCGGTACTGCGGTTGCCTCCACGGGGAACACCATCACCAACAACCTGGTGGAGACTGGGATGGGTTGGGGCATAGTGCTTGCCGATGCCACCACGACCGGCAATTCGGTCACCAACAACATCAACGATGACGTCAAGAGCGGCTGCATCACATACTCCAGAAGCGCTCCCACAGGGCAGGACTCCGGCAATAGCTGCTCCACATTCTCCAGCTACTCCCTCAATGGTGACGGGTTCTCGCCCTGAGCATCAAACACTTTAAGCTCTTTTATTTCCATACACCTTAGTGGTATATCCATGGCCTGCCAAACATGCGCCCCCCAGGGAGTCTATGCTCAGTACGAGGTTGATAGATACGGTGTGTATGGACCCATCCCATCCAAGACCTGGCCCCCACCCAGTGTAGAAGTTGGGAGTGAAGGCCTATCTCCGGGGACGGTCGCGGTCATCGCCGGTGTATTGTTGGGCACCATCCTCTTCGCCAGGTTCGGGCTGGGGGGCAGAAGGAGATGAGCATATGGTAAAAAAACATAAAAGCTGTCTCACTGGCATCGAAGAGGCCTTGATGATGGGGTATGACGTCGACTGTCAAATCTCTAAAGGAAAGAAGCGCTCGACCATTGAGTTCAGCCAGACTGGAGAGACCCATGGTAAGTATCGCAGTGCTCTTAGGTTCGGTGTAGCCGATGAGAAGATGGATATTGAAATCAATATGGCATGGAACGAAAGGGGCATGGCAGTGAACTATCCAATTACAAACACTGAGAGGGCAGAGAATGTCCTGGACTTCTTGAAAGATTTGGGATACAAGGTTGGGAATGTGAAACGATGACCAACTCCAGGTCCAAGGCCTGTACCATTCTCAGAAGAGCTGCCAAGGACGAGGCCGAGGGCGTGGCCATGTATCGCAAGCTGGCTGTGGAGCTGGATAGGGCTGGGTATCGCGGCTTAGGTGGGAAATTCAATGCCATTGCCAATCAGGAGAAGGTCCACGGGGGCGTGGTCAAAAGGGCCTTGCGTCAGGTGTGTAAAAAGTAGGCACGATAAGCATTACATAGGGAATGACCCGTTATCTTTCTCAGCAAGCGGTTGACATTGGGGTCTCTCATGTGGTACTATTTCCTTTATTTTTGGAGGAAGAAGACAGGTATGTATCTCACATACCCACGGTCCGTTGCCCTGGGTGAGACCATCAATGTCGACGTCTATCTGGTGGAGCTGAAGAAGATGAGCGGACTACAAGGAAAGAACATCAAGGCCGACATAACCGACCCCAATGGGTCGATACATGTGTCGGACATAATCACCGATGAGAACGGAGCGGGCAGCATAGATTTTATCGCTGACCTGGTTGGAACATATGCGGTCGCCTTATCCTATGCCGGTGATGCCGACAACAAGCCCTGTTCCAAGCAGTTCTCGGTCGTATGCAGGGAGCCTGGACCCACCTACATGACCATCGAGGTGTTGAACCAGAATCCCAGACCGGGCGACACTGTGCCCATAAAAGTAACGCTCTTGAGCGGGATAGAACCCACTTAAGACCTCTTATTTTTTTATTACGTCAATGGTCGTTCTGGTCCATCGTCACCACTACTAAGCTCTCAGACGCCATATTAGGGCAACGAGGTACATCCGTGTTCCAGCCACCGCAATGGAGGCAATGCCGTACCTGTGTAAAGGACCAGGGGCCGTGCTATCTACCGTGCAGGCACAAGCTGTCGCTGGACAAGGAGACGTGCAGGCATTCCCGCATATTCTACATAAGGATTAGGTCGAGAGCGCCAAGTATATCTCTTCCTCCGGCCATACATGGCTGAGGTATTCCGATGGATACAGGACTGTATGGACCTGGTGCAGGTGTGGACGAGGACTATATCCAGCTCACCAATAGGGTCGAAGGCTGGGAGGCCAGAACGGCGTC
The DNA here is from genome assembly GCA_041653995.1 of Dehalococcoidia bacterium. NCBI lineage: Bacteria > Bacillati > Chloroflexota > Dehalococcoidia > Dehalococcoidia bacterium. The sequence continues at coordinate 6,647 of JBAZEK010000018.1, read as the reverse complement.
TCCAGGAGTGGGAGAGGCCGTTCCATTGGGCATCGTCCTCCTTGCGTCCTTCGGTGCTCTGTACCTCGTGTACTACGCTTGGAAGAAATTACGCTGACCATGCTCCTGGCCCCCCTCTCCTCCTCGTCCTCCGACCCCCTCGTGGACGATTCTAAGGGCCAGGAGAGTTATTTTAAATATGCCAGGGGGTAGGCCGCTTTGTATGCATTGCCCCATCCAGGGTCCGCGACCTTTGCGGGATTGATGCGATAGTAGCTCCTGAACTTGATGCGCCCGGTAAGCTCCGGCGCTTCCTCGGTGTTCACGGAGAGCACCAGGCCCAGGCGCTTCAGGGTGGACATGTAGTTGGTGATTGCTTTAGCGCTCGGGGGCCTCCACCCATTGACCTCGCACTCGGCGCGGACGTGCTTGTAGATGCTGTACACATAGTCCTTACCAGGGCCAAGGCTCAATAAGTATGCCCTTATCATCTGCCCGGTGGGAGGTTTTGCCACGATGGGGTAACTTCTTATCACCTGATTAAATCTTCCATCGCAAGCTGCTTACCGCTCTTCGTTCTCTTGGGTTTGCCTTTCTTGACCGGCCTGAAGCCTACTGACGTCGGGCGCTGGGTCGCTTTGCTTATGCGGATGTACCCAGGGCAGCGCGTGGTGCCGTAGCCCTCAGGTCTGTTCCCGGCAAAGAACCTCTTCATACAGCAGCCCTCATTGCTCGTGCACTCAGCGACCATGCACGGCTGGTCCTCCTTCTTGAACTTGCGAATGGCCTGCGTCCCATCCTCGTGCTTGTCCAGAACATTATGCAGCTTGCTCAATGCTTTCCCTCCATCTATCTTACTTACTCGCCACCGGTCAGTGGGTCCTTGCCTCGCGTGGATGAACGCAGGGCCTCGGTGTCGGTGTGCGCGTACCTCAATGTGGTGGCCATGGACCGGTGGCGCAGGGTGGAGCCGATGTCCTCCAACGGGGTGCCCTGCATCCTGAGGTGCGTGGCCCTGGTGTGCCTGATGATGTGCCAACCGAAGCCTTCTCCTTCCGGTACCTTGATGCCCGCTCGCTTGACCATGCGATGCCAGATGTCGTTCGCGGTCCTGGTCGGTATAGCTCGCCCCTCGCTCATGAACAAGGGGTCATTGGGCCTGAGCTTGCGTCCCAGCTCTTTCTCCAATAGCTCAAAATAGTGGTGCAGCTCGCTCACCGAAGATGGGGTGAGCGGTATGACCGCGGGGTTATTGGTCTTGTCCCTGAACTGCTCTTTAGAGCCAATGTACAAAGCTTCCCTACCCTGAACGTCCCAGTTGATGAGGTCGTCCATGGTCCGCGACACGGCCTCACCGATACGCATGCCCGTGGCATATATTGTCAAGAGCATCGCTCTCTCCAGCCCATCATACGCTGCTTTGTAAAGTGCGGTATACTCCTCGAAGGACAGATACTTGGGCTCGTCCAGCACGACCGCGGGTACCTTGATGCCCTTGGGAAAGGTCTTCTCCGAGAGCCTGAAGTACGCTCTCAGCCCGGACTGGTAGGTGCGCAGCGAGGATGCTTTGAGGGGTTTGCCCTCGTCGGTCAGGTAGTTCTTTTTCAAGAAAACAAAGAAATCGATGGCCGATTCCGAGTCCATGGCCCTCTTGTTCTTCTTGAGCCAGATAAGGAACAGACGCACCGATTTGACATAGGTGCGCTTGGTCTCCGTCCTCTTCATCTCCAGGTCAAGTCGTTGCTCGAAGTGCTCCAAATCTAGTTCGACCACGTTACTATTACCAGCGGACCAGTATTTATTATCTTCGTGTGAACAGCCATGTGGCAAGACCTATGCCCGCCACGGCCAGGAGCGGAGGTATGTAGGCACCGTTGCCTGGAAGGGTCTTCGGTCCAGAGCCTGTGGGCGTGTACGTGCATGATGGGCAGCGCACGCTCCACTCCGCTTGTGTGTAATCACAGCTCAGACGCCCAGATGCGTTGTCGACCACACAATCGCAGGTCCCCGTTGTCCTGGAGCCTAGGGTCTCCCAGCCGGTGGGTATGGTCTCCCCACCGTTGGTGGGGACCGCACGCGGGACGATGCACGCATGGTGCATGCCGACCGATTGCATGTCTATGGCCTGAGACTCCTTCCAGGCCTGCCAGCCATCCTCGAACCTGCCCCACTCGGTGTTGATGGCGAACTTACCGACGCCCTCGGCCACGTTGACTATCGCGCCCATCAGCCCGGTCCAGTGACAGGTCGAGGCCTCAGGATTGATGCACGGTCCGGGGGAGCACTTGTAGTTGATGGACGACGAATAGTTGTCGCAGAAGTTGCTGCTAAACTCATAGGCATGGAAGCCCACACCATCCAGTCCGGGGCTCATCCTGTTGATGTAGTCAGCGGCCTGATTGATAGTATAGATGGACGAATCCCAGAAGGGAGTGCCATCGAAGGGGGTGATTCCATTGGTGAGGCGACACGGGTACTGAAGCTTGCCACGTATGGACGTGACCATATCATCGACCCAGTTGATGAAGGCCGTCTGCCTGTCGCCACCGATTCCCCATGATGTGCCCATGTCCTCCCAGACCGCGGTCTTGACGTTGTGCTGGTCGGGCTCGTTCATCAGCTCCACAGCGATGAAGTTATCGAAGGCCGAGCATATGTCACAGACGTGGGCGACGAAGGTGGTCCAGAGGTCAAAGGAAGTGGATGTGGACGTTACCAGGTTGTCGGTGGTGGAGGTACCGGACGCACCGGATGATGTTAGGCGTACCAGGGTGGCTGTGTAAACATTATTGTACAACGAGCCCAATGGACCGATGACGAAGTACACCCCGGACGCTTCCAGTCCCTGGAGGAAGGCCTTGAGCGTGGCATCGAACTGGGCCGGGTCATCGATGTACGAGTCGAACATGGCTATGACGCCCTCGGTCGAGTGCAGCCCTAGGCGCAGCAGATTGTGACCGGCACGTATCAGTCCAGTGCCATAGCGGTAGCCGAAGGTCGCCACCTCGGACGCATTCCGGGGATTGAAGGCCACCGTGAAGTTGGCCACGGTGGGCACTCCAGTGGAAGATGGTGTGCAGGTCTCGCCATGCGTGGCTGTGTAGAGCACATGTGCCAGTGTATAGGAGTCGTTAGTGCCGCGACCTACAAAAGCAACGCCGTCGTCATACAGCACACCATCAGTTAGCGTGACCATGGGATATACCGTACAGACATTGTTCTGACAGTTGATTAAGGTTTAGATGAGGTCATGCCTGATATGTTCCCAGGACCTCAAGTTCCTTGGATGCGTCCAGTTGCAGCTCCCCTACGGTAGTGGCGGTGATTGTGTATGTCCCCAACCGGTCCGGGGTCAATGGAAAAGATACTATGCCGTTCTCGTCCGTGGCCATATAGCCATTGAAGCCTATGCTCGCATCAGGACGGTACGCAAAGATGCTGATGTACGTCCCTACAATCGGCGTACTGCCATCCATGAGAACTATGTCGATGTTCACCGTATCTCCATAGGACATGGAATCGACGCACTGGATGGTCAGGCTTGGGCCGGGAGGGGGGGCCTGCATCTTCTGAAACAGCAGATAACCGATGGCACCAGCGGCACATCCGGCCAGGATAGCTGTCAGATGTTCGCTCTTGATTGCCACGTCATCACCTCGCGTATTGGTAGAGGTTGTAGTAGCCATAGTAGCTTGCGGAGGAGAAGGGGAACAAGATAGGCACCATCGCGTCCGCGATATACCATGCATGGTTCATGGAGATGCATGCGCACACCTTCTTGGTCGCACCCGGACCCCAGGTCTTGCCCGTGTTGCCGATAGGTCCCTTAACATAACCGACCACGACGTTGGATGTAGCGCTATAGTTACGGAGGAGGGAGGCCAAGAGGATTGCACGCTCGTCGCCGGTCCCTACGCGCTTGCTCCATATCCAGCTCGCATTGTGGAAGCACTCGGACCTACCGGAGCAGATTTGGGAGTCGGAAACATAGGATACTACCCTACCTACATAGGCTGTAGCGTTGCTCACAGCAGCCGCGAGCTGGTAATTGCTGGCGGCATATAGGCTCACAGCCATGGTTTTCATTACCGAGGGGATTATGAGATTCTTGACATAATTGGTCCCGCAGCCAGTGGTGGTAGAGCAATAGGGCACTCTGGAACTAGCAAGAGAGAGTGTCGGGAGGTTCACCGCCCCTATGTGTTGACGTGAATCTTCAAGCTCAGAAAAATCCAGGGAGAGCATCTCCTCATCGCTCATCACGTAGGAAGCATCGGGGTCAGGATATGGTAGCTGCTCAGCACCCATCTCCGAATCGAATAAAGGTGGATGTATCTGTCTCTTCTTCAGAAAGTAATCGACCGCCACCACTGCACCGCCCAATGCAATAGGCCACAACCATTCCTTGTTCATCGGATATACCCATTGGAGTAATGGTTCTGCACGATGATAAACCTACGGAGGGCTCTGCCCCTTGGCCAGATAATATTTCTCGCGGTCATCACAGTCCAGGACGAAATCGGGACCGAGCCAGACCGTCGAACTTCCTCTGTGCTTCCTTCGTGTCCTGGTCCGGGAATCACAAGCGCCCCAGGTCCATGCCGCCACCTGTAAATCTGCTGGGGTCATGTCGCACTCGGCTGCCAGCTTCTTGACCAGGTACTCCCCCTCTTCCTGAGCTTTATCAGGGATGGACATGCCATGATTGGTGAGGCGTGGCTTGACGGACGGTATGAACCCATGCTTCTCTGAGATGTACTTGTAGACCTGGCGGTCCAATGCAACTGCATTGTCATCGCCCAGGTACTCCCTCATCAGCGCCGTTCCTTTCCGGCCCATGCCGGGTATCAGGCGGTACGCTCTCTTCTTCTGCGCTCTCTTGGTCTTGAAATCGTGGGGATGGACGTGCGCACAGTTCAGCGCTGCTTCGCGGTCGTTCATCCCGACCTGCTGATTGTGTAAGTAGCACTTGGACAGCTCGGCTAAGACGGGTGCTCTCTTCTTCGAGAACTCGTACCTATAACCCATCCCGCCCTGTGCTTTGATGGGCTTGTTCAGGAACTCCATGTTCTTCTCGGCATCCAACCAGGCCTCCGGGCCTTTCTCTACGACGGCATCGACATATGGTTGGGTCTGGGAATAATCAACTGGAGCGCCGTGCAATGCGCCGGTGACCAATGCATAGTAGGGGTCATCCTTGGAGCTGGACTGGATGTACTCCTTGACGCCCGTTTGCAGCTCCCACTCAAGGTCACGTCTTGCTCTGCACTCTTGGAAATGCCTTGCCAGGGAGATACCTCAATCCCACATAGTATTGGCCAGACTTAATCCTTCCTCCTCTTGAGATACCACCAGACCGCCGCTGCACCGCCTAGCAGGCCACCGATGGGCACTCCGAAATACAGCCCGTATGCCCATGGCGTGACCAGTGCATCCACGCTGCCCTGGGCGAATCCATTGGTGGTACTGCCATTGTAGGACACATAAATGGTCAGCACACCCTCCTCCAGCCCCCTGACCATGGTGCTGTACAATCCACCCTTGGTCGTCTGGACCACGGCCACCTGTCCCTGGGAGGTCGCTATGTCGAGCATGACACCTTCCAATGGCAGGCCGTTATCCCCGATGAGCTGACCGGAGACCGAGAGATGCCCTCCGTGCCATATCATCGGCAGGGAGGCCTTGGCAGTGAGGGACGACATTACATCGATATGCATGTCTGGATTATAATAATTCAATTGACGATGACATACTGTTATCTGATTTGGTAAAAGAGCGAGCTACCTCATAGTGTATTAAATTGAGCATTCAGCATAATAAATTCCTAGCTCGCAGCATGCTGAGCCGGGCTCCACCCCTGGTTCAGCATGTTATGGGCCTTGCTGCCTGCCGTAGAAGGTATACCGGCGATTGTAGAGGGTCCCCCCACCCCTAGAACTCCTGTTTTTGCATCAAAACCCCCTGGCTTTTCGTTGAAATATAGGAATCCTGGTCTGGGTAGCATCCGGGGTAGATGCTGAAATATCAATAAGTATAATACTTATTGGGCTTTATGGGGTACCCAGGACCCACCGGTACCAACACATTACCAGCAGAGGGTTTATATCCTCAGACTGTATTATGGTACTTGGTCAGGATTTAGGCCGGGTTGGCAAAGCGGCCAGCCCTTACGTGCCTGGGGTGTGAACCCGATGGGGGGACTTCTGCATCCTGATTCTGTTGGGAGAGTAGGGCTATGGACGAATCTGCAAGCACCACAATGGCCAGCGAATACGCTGGCATGTCTGATTTCGACCGGATTATGACCGAGGGCCGCGATAGGGCCCAGGTAGTCCCCGTTTCCGCGGAGCCGGTCAAGGTGAAGAAGCGGCTGACCCATGAAATCGCCCTGTCTGAGGCCGGTTCCCTGGTCGTTTCATTATCCTGGGAGCGGGTCCAGAACGTGACCCCTGCAAGCCTTAACGGCCAGAGGGGCACTCAGATGGGGACCGTGGCTCTTGACCAGGTCAAGGGCCGGGATGAAATATCCAAGCTCACCCGAACCCTCTGGAGGCCAGAGCCTAAGGAGGTCGTGTATGGCAGAGAGTGGAAGGGTCTGTTCCCATCATCCTACGACCAGTGGTTCGATGATTCCACTGGACCGGAGGCTGGTTCGAGGGACAACCCCC
>JBAZEK010000017.1 GCA_041653995.1 Dehalococcoidia bacterium | reverse complement strand
AACATACTCATCGAGTCAGTTCAATATCTTTATTCTCACAAGCCACGGTAAACCACTTCACAATTCTACAACCAGCATTATTGAATCGGCAGGCGTTTAACCGTGCATTTCTCCCCTTCCAAAAAACTGTCAATGAGCCAGATTCTCCTTGACAAACAGAACGATCGTTCTACATTATGGCGGCATGATATTCTCGAAGGAGAGAGATCGTGTCGCTTCCCGCCGCCGTCTATCGCCCCCGTAATCCCCAGTTATCCGATTATTACCGCTGCGTGGAAGACTACTTTGAAACCTTTGTCCGGGTCTATGAGGAGTATTTTCCCCGGCAATACGGTTTCTGGCGGCCCTATGTCGAGCAGGTGATCTATCGGTATCTCGACTGCGGCGACCCGCACAACGGCTTTGCCCGTGTCAGGCTTGTCCTCGCACTCAAGACGCTTGAGTTGAGCATTATGAAAGGCGGAGCGAACTACCTGGTAGATGTGGACATCAAAGGGTCTTTTGCTCATGTGGATCATAAGTGGCTCATGCGGAAGGTAAAGAGAGAACTGGCAGGCAGAATATACCTGATCCGGTACGCTGATGATTTTGTTATCGGATGCGCCAACAGGAAAGATGCACAGAAGATGTGAGAAATGTTGCCGGATCGGTTGAAGCAGTTTGGTTTGGAGCTATCCCCAAGTGGCTCAACAGGCGAAGTCAGCGGAAGAGTTTCAACTGGGAAGAATTCAAGGAGAGACTCAAGCGTTATCACTTACCAAGACCCGGAATAGTGAAGGGTTACACTTGGATTTATGCCGCAGGTGTGTGAACCTGCTTGAAGAGCCGGATGCGGGAAATCCGCAAGTCCGGTTCTGTGAGGGGCTGGAGCCAACGGATGTATGGTTGAGATAATGTGGCACCGCCGGGAAACCAGGCGGCAAACGGAGAAAACAAATATCAACCTAAATATTGGGAGAAACCGGTCTACTCGACTCAATTTTTCAATGTCTCGTTTGCAGGGGCGCTGCTGATCGGCTTTGTCCAGTGCTTCTCCATGGTGCCGGGCGTTTCGCGTGCTGCCGCCACGGGGTATGATCTGCTGAAGACCTCCTCACATTTTAACAACGGGCAGTGGACGCTCCTCATAAGCGGCGGCCTGGTCGCCTTCGTCTCCGCCATGGTTGCAGTAAAAGCGTTTATCGCCTTCGTTTCGCGGTACGGCTTCAGGCACTTCGGATATTACCGGATCGTTCTGGGTTTGTTCTTCCTTGCCGCTTCCGCTGCGTTGGGCACCAGCCTGTAGCCGGATTCCCTGTGGTAGACCCAATTGATGTCCCGATAGAGGGACACTCCTGTGAAGGAACAGATCTTCACCCTTGCTACAACTCAGTAAAGGGCAATGCGGGGTCACGCCCGAACCCAGGGGAAGATGAATGTCTTCTGCATGAAGCACGTATCCATCCAGCGCCTTGTCCCCGAAATCTCCCCGGAATGCCTTGATGCTCTGAGCCATGGCAGGTCGGGGAGTAGACGATAGCTTCACCTCTATCGGGACTAATCTGTAGTTGGACTCGACCACAATGTCCACTTCCATGCCGGACGATGTCCTCCAGAAATACATCTGGGGCTCTATGCCTCGGCTTATAATCGTTTTGAAGATTTCTGTGACCACGGCAGTTTCAAATATGGTGCCACCCATGGGTCCAGAAGCCGCATGCTCCGGATCCTTGAGTCCGGATAGATAACAGAGCGTTCCGACATCCGTAAAATAGATCTTCGACGTCTTTACGAGCCGCTTTCCTACATTTACAAAATACGGCCGCAGCACAAATCCTCTTTTATCCTTTAACCAGTGCACTGATCAGTCCGAGTTTTCGCATCGGCGCCATACCCAGAAATGCCTGTACCTGTTTGGCATCCCGGAAACGATCCCTTCATGATGCCGCACTGTATCGCGGCGACGGCAGCATGCATACGGTCGGAGGCCTGATCGAAGCATTTTGCTCCTTCTTCTTCCCCACCGATAAGAGTGCCGCTGACTCCTGCCAGCTTTAGATCTACAGCCGGGCAGGCAATTAGAGCTGCTTCATAAGCACCCCTGGCGACACCGGTGCCGAAAGCCCCCACGGCGGGTCTGGTTACCCCGACAGCATACTGGATGGAGATAAATATCTTGCTGCCGTTGACGATATATCCCCCCTTGACCTTTTGAGCGTAACAGCTCACGCGTCCCTTGTCGATCAACTCGACTTCCTCAACATCCTTAAAAGAAAAAAGAGATGAAGGCGATTTTGAAAAAATTTAGTGTGTTTTGCGCGGGTGTGGCGGCATTCACGATGCTTGCGGTTCCGGCTATGGCCGGGGAACTCGTCATGGGTCTGATCCCCGCCGAGAACAACGAAGAAATGATCAAGCAGTTCGAGCCGATGCGGGCCTATCTTGAATCAAAAACCGGCCAAAAAGTCAAAGTGTTTACCGCCACCGATTATGTCGGCGTTATCGAGGCAATGCGCAAGAAGCGGGTCGATATCGCGTGGTTTGGTCCTCTTACCTTGCCGAGCAGGAAGCGGGCGCGGAGGCGTTTGCGGCTGGTATCCGCAAGGGCAGTAACTCCCACACCTATAAGAGCATTTTTGTCGTTCTGGCGACAGTGCCATCAGTGCTATTCAGGACCTGAAGGGGGAAAGCGTGGCCTTTGTCGATCCCGCTTCCACTTCAGGGTGGCTTATGCCCACATTCATGGTGAAAAAGGCTACCGGCATGATGCCTCAGGACTTCTTCGGCAAATTCACCTACTCGGGCTCCCATGACGCCGCAGAACTGGCCGTCAAGAACAAAACCGTTGATGCCGCTGCCGACAACGACATCACATACGGCAAGATGTTGAAAAAAGGATTGATCACCAAAGGAACGAACCGTGTTCTGCTGGAATCCGATCCTTTGCCCGGCTCTCCTCTCGTCTATCGCAAGGCTCTTCCCGAGGATCTGAAAGCCAGGATCCGGGGGGCGGTCCTCAATGCTCACAAGGATATTCAGGTCACCGGATATGGTGAGTTGAGCCATTATGTCGCCGTGTCTCCCAAAGACTACCAGGTCGTACGCGATATGGTGCGGGAGCTTGGGTTGCGGAAAAAAGATATGCTCAAGTAATTCCACTAATTCCACAACAATTTCTTCAAAGGAGACGAACAAATGGCCAGCATTTCCCTGCAAGGGGTTATCAAGGAATTCAAAAATGGTTTTCAGGCATTGCGCGGTGTGTAACCGTTGACTTCAAGCCCGGCAGCCTGACGGCTATCATCGGCCATTCAGGGGCGGGTAAATCCACCATGCTCCGGATGATCAATGGACTGGAGCTGCCGACAAGCGGCGAGGTGAAAGTGGCGGATCGGGTCGTCAACCGATTGAATCTGAGAGATGTTCGCGGCGACGTGGGGATCATTTTCCAGCATTACAATCTCGTGAGCCGCCTGTCCGTCATGACCAACATCCTGGCCGGAAGAGTGAAATACCGCTCCTGGGTGGGAAGCATGTTGTATCTCTTTCTCAAAAGCGACATGGATCATGCTTTTCAGGCACTCGACCGGGTAGGTCTGCTTGATCGCGCCTGGGATCGGGCCGACAGGCTTTCCGGCGGGCAGCAACAGCGCGTGGGGATTGCCCGGGCGTTGGCGCAACAGCCCCGTATTCTGCTGGCCGATGAGCCGGTCGCAAGTCTTGATCCGGTGACCAGCGAGGAAATCATGCAACTCCTGCGGGAAATTTGTGACCGCGACGGCATAACCGTTGTTGTCAATCTGCATCAGGTGGACCTGGTCAAACGTTTTGCCTCTCGCGTCATCGGACTGAATACGGGACAAATCGTTTTTGACGGTCACACCAATGAACTTGATCAACACACTCTTGACCAAATCTATCACACCAAGAAGGAAGCCAACAATGAACAACAGCCTGCCCTTTTGCTGGCCCACGCGTAACGGGCTTCCATCTTTTGCGGTCGTGATTGCTTTCGCCGCCGTCAGCGGTTTGTTGACATGGGCTGCTCCCATTGCGGAAATCGACCCTCTGCGTCTGATGGCGTGTTTCCGATGATAGCCACAAACAGCGCAACATTCAGTGATGATAATCGTCTTTTCTTTCCGTGATGCTTCTTGATATCGCTTATAAAGAACTTCAAAATACTCCTCTTTCGACTGGGGACCCATATCTGTAAACCTCCGTTTCCGATTCTTCTTTCGGTAACATCGATTTATGAGTCAACGTATCTTTTTTACTACTCCCTTTGGCTAAAATTTTATTGACAAAATCATTTTATTGTGGTTCGCTTTTTTATGTGAAGAAGGGTTTTCATTTCAACTCACTTATAAGGTAAGTGGAAGATAATGAAAAGCCTGCTTATATTAAATCTTAACCATCTTAACCACTTGCAATGGCCGCAAGTGGGGCGGCTGGCAAAGCGTAAACCTTGACGACTTTTTACGAAGTCATCAACCTTAAATTAAGATGCACAACAAATTAAGATGCACAACCGGAAAGGAGAGAGTTATGAACAGAAAGGTCAGATGTGTGGGCATGTTAGCCATAGCGTTGCTATTCATAAGTACTGCCATATGCAGTGCGGCGATACAGCCTGCGGCGCAGGCGAATAGCTCATGGAACAGCCAAATCAGGATAGGTGCCATGGTGGGAAGCGGCGGAGCAGCGACCGATTTCTTCACGGAATTTTTCATTCCCCTGTGGGCCAATCAGAAGAGCCTCTTTTATTTCAATCCCCATTTTCGATTAGATGACAATGACGGCAACGAGATGAACGTCGGATTCGGCGGGAGAACCCTTATAGCCAACGACAAGCTCATCCTTGGCCTCAATGCATTCTATGACAGGATGAAGAGCGAGCACGACGAAGAATACAATCAGTTCGGTATCGGCGTCGAGGCCCTCAGCAAATGGCTGGATTTCCGGGCGAACTACTACCAGCCTTTCGGTACCACAGAGCGCTTCGTTCCTGCTTTGAACGAGTATAAATTCGGCTCCACATCGCTCCTGCAGTACAGAGGAGTTGAGGAAGCCCTAAAGGGTGTTGATATTGAAGCGGGCGTTTTGGTTCCCTTCATCTCTGACTTTCTGGAAACAAGAATATCCGGCGGTTACTTCTGGTATTTCTCCGACTACACGGACGACATCGATGGCTGGAAGGCCCGTGTTGAGCTGAAGCCGAACAAGTTACTAACATTGATGGCCGAGGCGAGTCACGACAATCTTCGCGGCGACAATCAATTCTACGGCGGCTATCTTGACATTCCCTTCTCCCTTGAGGAGCTCTTTAAGGGACGCAACCCGTTTGTAGGCATCAAGGACGCTCTCGCCCTCGGCAAAGGAGCGCGAAGTGTTCCGGAGAGGATGACGGAGCGCGTCGTCCGGGATCGCCATATCACGGCGCCGGTCTTTACCTCGAAGAAAAAGCCGGTTAAGGCGCCAGGCATCAATGAAATGATTTACGTGGACGGGGACAATGCGACGGCCGGTACGGGAACCCTGCAGGATCCCTACCAGACGATCGGGCAGGCGCTTGCCGATGACAGGTATAATGCGGGAACATGGGTGTACGTGTTCGACGCTAACCCATACAACGAGAACAACCTGGCCATGGAGTCCAATACGGTGCTTTGGGGCCAGGGTTACCGGCATCCTGTCTTCCGCCTCGGCGGTGGCACAAAGCCCATCATTGACGGGGGAGCTAGTGACATCATCATCCTCAGTGGTGTGAACGAGGTCATGGGATTGCAGATACAGAACGGTAACTATGGTCTTGTCAACAATCCCGACGGGGGTGCTACTCTCAACAACGTGACGCGCGCCAGCATCCACGACAACATCATCCAGAACAACAACTTAGGCGCCATTTACATTGACAACTCTGGCGATTTCGCCTTTACCGGTGAAAATGTCTCCAAGAATCTCGCCTTTAATATCAGCAACAACCAGATTCTGGACAACGGCGGTTACGGCGTATATATCGCGAACGATTTGATCGGCGATGCCAGCGTTACCGGCTCCATTGCCAACACCTTTGCCGGCAACACGATTACGGGCAACAGTGACGACGGCGTGTACATTTATAACTATGCGAAGGCGCCGTCCATCCAGCTTCCTATAACCAACAGGTTTACCGGCAATACGATCAACGACAACGATGGGCGCGCTGTTGAACTGTACAATGATCTTAACGCTTACAACGATACGGTGCCGGCGGCGGGAAACGTCTCGGCTATCATCGCTTCCTCTCCCGTTGTGAATTACTTCTCTGGAAACACAGCGGCGGGCAACGGCGGCTATGGGTTCGATGTGAAAACCTGGATGTACGTCGAGGCTGACGCGGCAACGGCGCCCGTCACGGGCAGCGTGACCGCCTCCATCAGCGGCTCTCCCATTGTAAACACATTTATAGACAACGATATATCGGGCAACAACTACGACGGCGTATATCTCGACAACGATCCTTACGTCTATGCCTATGCAAGCAATTTCGATGTTTCTGGAAGCGTAACGGCGAGCATTGCCGGCTCCCCCATCATCAATACCTTCACCGGAAACGACATCAGCGGCAACGGAAGCGGCGGCGTGTATATCGACGACAACGACTTCTATGCGGAGGCACGGGCCAATACGGGTGCGAACGTCGGCGGCAGCGTCCTGGCGAGCGTGACTTCCTCGCCCATCGCCAACACCTTCACGGGCAATACGATAAGCGGCAATGAAGATTATCCCGGCGTCTACATTTACGAAAACTATATCGAAGCCGGGGCCTACACCGACAACGTAAACGTAGCCGCCAATGTCGCCGCCACCGTAAGCGGCTCCGACATCGTGAATGCCTTCACGAACAACGAAATGAACGGCAACTACGGTGAAGGCGTCTATATCGGATACAACGACATTTATGCGTACGCCGAGCCATCGAACTCGACAGCGCCCTTCACCTCCATTGGCGGCAGCGTCCAGGCGAGCATCACCTCCGGCATAACCAACACCTTCACCGGCAACACGGCCAACAGCAACGGGGGCGACGGCATCTACGTTTCTGAAAACGAACTGTACGCATACGCCGAGACCTACAACTACGATGTCGCAGGCAGTGTGCTCGCCACCGTGAGCGGCGCGGGCATCGCGAACACCTTCACGAACAACGTGGCCAACGGCAATGACGGCGATGGCCTCGTCATCGAATACAACAACATCGAAGCTTACAGCTATGCAGATGGTTCTGGAACGACCAACGCCCAGATCGGTGGAAGCGTTCAGGCAACCATCAGTGCCGGCATCGCCAATACCTTCACGGGCAATGAGACAAACGCCAATGACGACAACGGCATCCACTTCTACGATGACCATTACATCTATGCTGATGCCTGGACCTATATGGCAGACGTGGCGGGAGACGTCAGCGGCTCCGTGAGCGGCGCCGGCATCGTGAACACCCTGGCGAACAACGAGATGATCGGCAACGGGGAGAGCGGCTTCTACTTCGACTACTATACCGATATCGAAGCTTACGGAGGAGCCGACTCTTCAACAGTGGGCGGCAGTGTCCTGGGGACGATAACCGCGCCTATTACCAACACCTTAACGGCTAACAACATTACGGGCAATGGCGAATACGGCGTTTACATCGAAGAGAACTACATGTACGCGGAGGCCTCTGTTGAGGACTCCACGATTACGGGAAGCGTCCAGGGGAGCGTCAGCGGCGCCGGCATCGCCAATGTCTTCACGGGCAACACCATCAGCGGCAACTATTACGAGGGCGTCTATATCGATTACAATGAGATTTACGCCTATGTCGATGTCGATCCTTCCACCGTGGACGGCAGCGTCCTGGCCTCCATCAGCTCCGGCATCGCCAACACCTTCACGGGCAACACCATCAACTACAATGGTGGTGAAGGTGTTTACATCTATAAAAACTATATCGAGGCAGATGCCTACACCTGTTACACCGACGTGACGGCCTCAGTGACCGGCCCCGGGATCGTGAACACCTTCACCGGCAACACCATCAGCGGCAACTATTACGGGGGCGTTTACATTGATTACAATGAGATTTACGCCGGTGCTTACACCAATTCCTCCACCGTGGGCGGCAGCGTCCTGGCCTCCATCAGCTCCGGGATCGCCAACACCTTCACGGGCAACACCATCAACTACAATGGTGATGAAGGTGTTTACATCGATGGCAACTATATCGAGGCTGATGCCTATGCCTATGATACCGATGTGACCGGTAACGTGACGGCCTCAGTGACCGGCCCCGGGATCGTGAACACCCTCACCGGCAACGACATCAGCGGCAATGACTACGGGGGCGTTTACATTGATTACAATGAGATTTACGCCAATGCTTACACCAATAACTCCACCGTGGACGGCAGCGTCCTGGCCTCCATCAGCTCCAACATCATCAACACCTTCACCGGCAACGACATCAGCGGCAATGAAGGTGACGGCGTGGCTGTTGACAACTATCTGAAAGCTTATGCTCATAATTATAATGGAACGGTAGAAGGCGATCTGGCAGCCCTGGTGACCGATTCCAACATCATCAACACCTTCACCGGCAACACCATAAGCGATAACACCGGCACAGGCGTCCATATCGAGGACAACGACATAAAAGTTTATGCTTCTAGTGATGGTTCTGTCGGTGGCGAAGTTATACGCAGTGTGACGAATTCCGGCATCAGCAACACCTTCACGGGAAATACCGTGAGCAACAATGGAGGCGATGGCATCTATATAGATGACGATATGGATGGCGGTGAAAATACCAGCATGAGTTACTACTTCACCAATAATAACGTAAGTTCAAACGGCGGTGACGGTATCTACATGTACATCGATCCTTCCGATGGCGATGAAATAATGAAGATCATCTTCATGCAGGGCAATACGGTTTCGTTAAACACCGGCGACGGCGTTGATTCCTATGTGAACGGAACGGATCCGGATATGTTCATCGGCGATCTTG
>JBAZEK010000016.1 GCA_041653995.1 Dehalococcoidia bacterium | reverse complement strand
GGGGTGCGCTGGGTGTTTCCGGGCTCTAGAAGAATCTTCCATCAGATTATTAGGACTGAAGGATTCACAAGCGGCGTGCTGACATGGCAGGCGCTCATGTTAAAACACTGGATACCTCCGGACGCGGGGACGTGGATAGATACGCGCGGGTCGTGGTTGACCCCACCCAAGACACGCTATAGGTCTTATTCAGGCGTCGCGGGTGGAGGCTGGGCTATCACCATTGATACCGCGGGCGTAGACATGAACGAAGCCAAACAGTTACTAGCCTGTGATACCCGGCAAGGCTTCTTATGGATGCAGCGTGAAAGTGATCAACTATGTCAGACCTTGAAACAGGAATGATGTTAGCCGCCACAATCGCGGCAATATTTATCGTAATGTGGACGTGGAAAAGTGTTAAAACACAGCAATTTAACATGGAGGCCGCGCGCTCGCGTAGGATGTCACAGGTTCGGGCGGCGCGGGGAAATGCACCGGTTACAACCGCGATCGCTGGTCAGCAAGAGACTACACCGCCATGGGTATTCTCGCTACTTGAACGGCTGGGAATTGACGAAATACCAGAAGAGGAGCCTGCCGGGCTGGCTGCGGCTCTCGATAAATACGAACCCCTTATCGCACCGTTCATTAAAGGAATGATGGAAGGCCAGCAGCAGCAGCAGGGAGCCCCTTTAAGCCAGCAACCGGGGTTCCTATGAGGCTATTTTTATGGTGCTATGTTTGTTTTGCAGCCGTCGCAATTGGTGTTACTTTTGCAAGCCTGCTTTTATTCTGGATGCTGTGGTTCTCTGCCTTCTTTTCGCCGGGCTTTATTTACTATGTCGCTATTTCGGTTAACTCCTGCAATGAGGCTTTCGCTGAATTATGCCTTTTTGCGCTGTATCTGTTTAGCCTGCTCTTTCTTGTAGCCAACTGGCACGGATTCCAGCAAGAACTTAAATCCTTATAACCCCTCTCTCTCTTTTGGTGCTGTATGGCACGAAGAAAAATTATTCGTAAGGTGAAAAGAACAATGCCAAGACGCAGGTCTAGCCCGGTTCGCCGGGTTGTATATCGCAGGGCTCCCCCACGCAGGCGCAGCGCGTCCCGTGGAGGCTTCGGCGGGGTCATGGGGACACTTAAACAGAGTTTCCTGCCCGGTATCCTTGCCGGTATTGCCGCGCCGATTGCAAACAAGTTTGTCCCCGGGTGGGGCACACCTCTTGCATACGGTGGCGTTGGATACTTCATGAAGAATCCTACCCTCATGACGTTATCCGGTATCGCAGCGGGTCAACAGGTCGCCCCTATGGTTAGCGGTCTGATTCCCGGTGGAAGCACTTCTTCAGGAGGGTTCCTCTAATGGCAGCATACGCAGGCCAAGTAGTGATGAGAACCGTATCAGGTCGGACAATTATAGAGCCGTTTACCTGCACAGATGTTAACGCCATTTACATGGTGTTTACAAACAGCGGAAACGCGTTCTATACAGCGCCGGAAGACCTGTATATTGTCGATATTGCCTCTTCAGCAGCAGGAGCCGTAACAAGGCTTAATCTGAAGGTCGGCGGTCTTGACAGCGGTATCACTATCTACCAGCCCGGCACGCTGAACACCATCAATAACCGTGTTCCGTCCCCGATTGGTATTTCTAAAGGCCGGATGATTCAGTTCCAGCAGTTGACGTGATCTCTCATGGCTCAACACTCCTTGGATAACCTGTATGCTAATCAGGCGGGGCAGAATTTTGCCACTCTAGCCGGGGGTATCATACAGGTAGCACCGGGAGCCGGGCAGCGCATCAGGATTTTAAGTGTTCAGATTCTAGGGATTGCGACGGGCGCAGCGGGGACAACCTACGCGGCTCTTCAATACTCTGCTGGCGGGTTTGCTTCCCCGTGGATTAAATTCGGGCTTAACGGGGCTATCTCTGCTCAAATTAACATGGCTATGCAGTGTAACATCCTATGCGACGAGAACACCGGATTAACCGCGAAGTGTGGCGGGGCTGATGTGACCAACGGGGGATATGCCGTATGCGTCCAATATCGGATTGAAAAAGGAACGGGGACATCATGAGCGCACCAAGCACTTTTGTAACCATGTTCTACCGGACAGCCAGCACCGGGGCTTTTACAGTCTTTGGTGACACAGTTCAGGGTATTTCCGGCAAGCGCATCATTATTGACCGCTTCATTTATTCTGTCGAGGCTGATGCTGTCCCACAAGGCGGCGTAACAATCGACATGAGAAAATGGATGCAGGGAGCACAAGGCGCATTTTGGGCTAAATGGCTTGAACCCGGCGAGCACTTGGATGAAAATGAACTGATTAACATCATCCTGAAAGAAAACGAGTCATTCGCGCCGGTCTGGTCGAATGGCATCAGCGGTTACTTTACCGTAACATGGAGGCTGTGCAATGTCAGTTAAAGACTACACTGGAATTGTGATCGGACTGGGGGCTTTAGCCGTCGCTGGCTTTATTGCCTACAAATGGCTAAATCCCTCAACCAGCACCCCAACGGCAAATAATCCGTTTTCCGGGGCTGGTCAGATTCCGGTAGTCCCAGCGGACTATCACTACGTCAATCCAATTCTCTGTGCATTGGGGGCTAAAGACTTCTGTCCAGTGTCAAGCACCCCAATCGCCGGAGCCTGTGTAACAGATGCCTTTGCTGCACGTGCTGCGTCCGGGTGCCCGGGTGGTATCAACTATAACCGGGGTTCTGACGGCTGCATTTTCAACGTGGAGTGTGCATGATGGATAAAAACATCCTCATACTCGGCGGCGCTCTGGTTGCCTTGTTTGCTCTGACTCGGAAGAGTTCGACGCAATCCGGGTATCTCGGCGCTGAAATGCCTCAGGCCACATCCGGAGGCAGCAGCCCGGTTAACACTGGTGAAAACTTCGAGCAGCCCCCTCTCCTGAACCTTGGAAACAAGCAGGCCATAGAAGAGGCTCGGCAATCCGTGGCCGTGGTCGATACCGGTGTAAAGTTTCAAGGCGCTGATGTCCTTCAAGATTTAGGTCTTGCCGGTCATCCTTTGGAACTTCAGGCTGGGATTGTTACCCTAGGTCCTAATGTAACCCGTGACATCATGGGCTGTCAGTCCTACGACAAAGCAACCCATACCGGCCAGATTTGGGATATGAGCACAAGGGCTTGCCATGACATCGCATGGTATAAAATCAATCAGCCTGGACTCGTTGCCACGTGGCGGATAAGTGATCCTAGCCTATGACCGATGCACCCGCTGTAACCGTTGCACAATCCGCAATGGCGGAAGTGAACTGGAACAACATCGCCGCGATTGCTGCAATAACTGCAATCACCATTGCGGCATTGGCGTTCACTGCATCAACAACAGCCTTTGCCATTGCAATAGGTGCAATTGCCGGTATTGCTGGATTCACGCTGCCTGCTCTGAAGATATCGCAGGGGTAATGAAAACGGATGGTTCACGTTAAGAACTAAAAAGGAGTGGTGTCTTCCCGGACACTCTTATGTAAACGTTGTTAACACTTAACGATTTCGGCTCCCCGATGCAGAACAATCCTGTCTCGCAGGGGGCGCTGGGGGATTCTCCCCCTGATATACAGGATCACTTTTCGGGGCAGAAAGATTCCGCCCCTTATCTTGATATTAATAGTCATAACTACGCAGGCCAACGGAGAACCGCTGAAGAGCGAAAACGAGGCCGGTTATGGCATCAACTACAATCAGGCATAGCCCGGCATCAGGGGGAGCGGTTAAGGTTCCTGACTTTGACCAGCCCGGAAGAAGAAGAACAGATATTTGAACTTGGTAAGGCATGGCAGCGGTTAAAAGACCGGATAACCCGGTTGACCCCTGCCCGGCTGCTTAAAGGAGGTTACATCAATGCAACAGATATTAGGAGATACTACGGGGGTCTTTTGCTCAAGCCAATATCCCTGTCATACCTTAAAGTTGAAACGCGAGAAGGAAACGGAGTGCTGCATGTGCTCTATTACGGGGACTATATCCCGCATGACTGGTTGGCAGCCCATTGGCAGGACTTGCGAGGCGCATATCAAGTTGACATCCGCGCAAGCAGTCCTAGCCGGGCAGGTGGCAGCCGGGGACTTGCTAGTTATATCCTCCGGCAGTATGTCGCCAATCAAGATGCGCTTGTTAGATACTCATGCGGGGTGCGCTGGGTGTTTCCGGGCTCTAGAAGAATCTTCCATCAGATTATTAGGACTGAAGGATTCACAAGCGGCGTGCTGACATGGCAGGCGCTCATGTTAAAACACTGGATACCTCCGGACGCAGGGACGTGGATAGATACGCGCGGGTCGTGGTTGACCCCACCCAAGACACGCCATAGGTCTTATTCAGGCGTCGCGGGTGGAGGCTGGGCTATCACCATTGATACCGCTGGCGTAGACATGAACGAAGCCAAACAGTTACTAGCCTGTGATACCCGGCAAGGCTTCTTATGGATGCAGCGTGAAAGTGAACAACTATGTCAGACCTTGAAACAGGAATGATGTTAGCCGCAACAATCGCGGCAATATTTATCGTAATGTGGACGTGGAAAAGTGTTAAAACACAACAATTTAACATGGAGGCCGCGCGCTCGCGTAGGATGTCGCAGGTTCGGGCGGCGAGGGGAAATGCACCGGCTCCAACCCCGAGCCCAAGTCAGCAAGAGGCTACACCGGAATGGGTATATTCGCTACTCGGTAGGCTGGGAATTGAAGAAATCCCAGACGAGGAACCGCCCGGCTTGGCTTCGGCTCTCAATAAATACGAACCCCTTATCAGGCCGTTTATAAAGGGATTCATGGACGGACAGCAGCAGCCAGCCGGTGATGTTCCCGATCCCGTTACAATGCCGGAGGAATATAAGCACCTGCAGCAGCCAGAGCAATTCTTATGAAGAGGCTGACATGGAGCGATTATTTCTGGCTTGGGTGCGTCGTTTACACAATCGCGCTTACTGTCGCAGCCGTTATCCTTTTCTGGAACCTGTGGTTTCTTGCGTTTATCCAGCCCGATTACCGCTATTACGTCATCATAGACGTCAATTCGGTAGGGGAAGGGTTGCTGGAATTCTGGCTTTTCGTCGGTTACATTTTTGCTCTCATTAATGTGGTCGCCGGGTATCCGTACATCAAGAAATACGGATTCCTTAAATCCTAGTAACCCCTTTTCTCTTTTTGGTGCTGTATGGCACAAAAGAAACGTATCGTGAGGAAAACAACTATGGCAAGGTCAAGGGCACGCACACGTGTCGTATACCGCAAAGCCGCACCGCGCCGGCGCTCGTCCGGGTCTCGCGGGGGCTTCGGCGGGATAATGGGAACCGTTAAACAGAACGTTCTTCCCGGTCTCGTCGCAGGTATCGCCGCACCCGTCGCAAACCAGTATATCCCCGGATGGGGAACCCCGCTGGCTTACGGTGGTGTCGGTTACCTGATGAAGAATCCAACGCTTATGACTCTTTCAGGGGTCGCGCTGGGTCAGAATGTCGCACCAATGTTAACAAACCTGTTACCCGGTGGAAATACCAACAATCAGGGGGCGTTTCTGTAATGGCTGCCTATGCAGGTCAGATTGTGATGAGAACGGCATCGGGCCGCACCATCATTGAGCCATTCACCGCTACCGACGTTGACACGAACTACATCGTGTTCACCAATTCAGGCCAGCAATTCTATAACACGCCGGAAAAACTCTACATCACTGATATTGCTGTCAGTGCTGCCGGTGCTGTTACGAAGTTGAACCTCCGGGTCAACGGGCTTGACAGCGGGAACACCCTGTATCAGCCGGGACTTGTTAACACCATTAACAACCGTCTCCCGTCACCAATCGGCATCAACGCGGGCCGGATGATTCAGTTCAAGCAACTGGCGTGAGGTGACCATGTCATCTCAAGCCCTCGCACCATCGGCTAACCTCTGTTCTTCAGCGGTAGCCAGTGTAGGCGGCGCTAATATCGTTGCTGCACCGGGGGCCGGGAAACGGATTCGGATTCTTGCTATCTGGATTTCCGCATCTGATGATACAAGCGTGAATACCGCTGTAATGGTTCAGGTAACTGTCGGTGGGGCTCCAAAAATCCCCTTCCAAGTGCTGATGCTTACCGCACCTCCGGCGCTGCCATGCACCGCTGCCATGCAGTGTAATCTCTTAACGGACGAAAACACCGCTGTGATTGCTACATGCAGTACTGCCGTTGGTAACCGGAATTGTGGTGTTCACTACCGGATTGAATCAGGAACTGGTGTTGCTCCATGACCTCTAACCGCGTAACAATGGTCAGCCGTGTTGCTGCAACCGGCGCTCAAACGGTTACCGGGGATGACCTTACCGCTATCCCCGGACAGCGCATTATCATTGACCGGATTTCCTTCTCAATGCAGAATGGATATGGCACTGATTTAACAATCGACATGCGCACGTGGATTGGCGGGGCCGGGAAAGCCTTCTGGGCTAAAATCATCAAGGCCGGATACACCGTGAGCGAAGAGGTTCCTATGGATATCATTCTTTCACCGTCTGCAACCATTACGACGGTATGGAGTGATGGGATCTCCGGTTACTTCACAATCTTCTGGAGAACGTGTCAAAATGGCTAGAAATGAATGGACGGGCGCTATCATCGGGCTTGCTGCCGTGGGTGTCGCTGGGTTTATTGCCTATAAATGGCTAAACCCATCAACCAGCACCCCAACGGCGAATAACCCGTTTCCGGGCGCTGGTCAGATTCCGATAGTCCCCGAGGACTATCACTACGTCAATCCAATCCTCTGTGCCCTCGGTGCGAAAGATTTCTGTCCAGTTGCTACCGTACCGACACAGGGGGCCTGTGTTACGAATCCCTTTGACATTCATACATGCCCGGGTGGATTCAATTATAACCGGGGCGCTGATGGCTGCATTTACAATGTGGAGTGTGTATAATGGATAAAAACGTCCTGCTTGTCGGGGCTCTGGCTGCTGGTCTGCTGCTGCTCACAAAAAAGGGTATAAACCCTGTAACAGCATTTCAGCCTGCAACAACCCCCATTATCCAGACTCCTGCATTACAGGCTGTTCAGGAGGCCTTAGCCAATTTTCGGATTGTCGATACTGGTCAAGACCTCGGCGGCGCTGATATCCTTCAAGATTTAACGCTACCGGGGAACCCCCTGATACTTCAGTCTGGAATTGTCACCATCGGGCCGAATACGACAAAAGACATTATGGGCTGCGTGAAATTCGATAGGAACACTCTTACGGGTGAAATCTTCGATTTCTCTACCCATCAATGCCACACGTTACCCTGGTATCGTGAACATCAGCCCGGACTTGTTCAAACGTGGGGCCTGTAAATGACAGAAGTTACCGGAACAACCCCTGCACAAAGCCCTGTGAATTGGACGAACATCGCCGCGATTGCCGCAATTGCTGCAATCACTATATCCGCGATGGCCTTTCAGCAAGGTCAGAATGCATTAATTGTCGCAGTGGGAGCCGTTGCCGGTATTGCTGGCTTTACCCTGCCTGCGTTACAGGTCAAAGGATCATGAAAACGACTGGGCCGCGTTAAGGTCTAAAAAGGAGTGGTGTCTTCCCGGACACTCTTATGTAAACGTTGTTAACACTTAACGATTTCGGCTCTACCGATGCACCCCAATCCTGTCAGGCCCATCAGGGCCGCATGGGGGCGCTGGGGGATTCACCCCCTGCTATACAGGGTCACTTTCCGGGGCTGGAAGATTCCCCCCCTTCACTTGATATTAATAGTCATAACTACGCAGCGCAACGGAGAACCGCAGAACAGCGGAAACGAGGCCGATTATGGCACGCTCTCCAGTCAGGCATAGCCCGGCATCAGGGGGAGCGGTTGCGGTTCATGACCTTAACCAGTTCGACAGATGAAAACGTTTTACCATTAGGTAAAGCATGGCAGCGGTTAAAGGACAGAATCAACCGGTTAACCCCTGCAAAACTGATAAAAGGAGGTTATATCAATGCAACAGATGTTAGGCGCTACTACCAAGGCGCAATTCTCAAAAAACTGGAAATTAATTACCTTAAAGTTGAGACTATGGAAGGCAACGGAGTCCTGCACGTGCCATACTTCGGCGATTATATCCCCCAGCGGTGGCTGTCAGATAATTGGAAGGAGTTACGGGGCGCGGGTATTGTCGACATCCGCGCAACGGATGCTGTCCGGGGAGGCGGTAGCCGGGGCTTGGCTCGATATCTCTTACGACAATACATCGCTGATCAAGATGCACTCGTGCGATACAGTTGTGGGGTGCGCTGGGTGTTCAGAGGCTCTCGCAGAATGTTCCACCAGATTATCAAACACTGTGGCTTTGTCGCTGGGTGCATGACTTGGCAGAGGCTTATGGAGGCGCGCTGGGAACCTCCGGGGCCTGATGAGTGGATAGATAAGCGGGGTTCGTGGTTACAACCGCCAAAACCGCGCTGTAGGTCTTGGACAGGGGTCGCGGGTGGAGGCTGGGCCGTCACTGTTGACACTCATGGCGTTGACTTGGATGAGGCCCGGCGCTTGTTAGGCCCGCTGGCTTCTTATGGGTGCGATGTGAAAGTGAACAATCATGTATGAAATGGAGTTACTCATATGTGGCGCGGTTGTCACAATCGCGTTATTTCTCGTATTAAGGACGTGGAAAGATGTTAAAACATCACAATTTAACATGGAGGCCGCGCGCTCGCGTAGGATGTCGCAGGTTCGGGCGGCGCGGGGAAATGCACCGGCTCCAACCCCGAGCCCAAGTCAGCAAGAGGCTACGCCGGAATGGGTATATTCGCTACTCGGTAGGCTGGGAATTGAAGAAATCCCAGACGAGGAACCGCCCGGTTTGGCTTCGGCTCTCGATAAATACGAACCCCTTATCAGGCCGTTTATAAAGGGATTCATGGACGGTCAGCAGCAGCCAGCCGGTGAGCAGCAGCAGCAGCAGCCGGAGCAATTCTTATGAGGAGGCTGACATGGAGCGATTATTTCTGGCTTGGATGCGTCGTTTACACAATCGCGCTTACTGTCGCAGCCGTTATCCTTTTCTGGAACCTGTGGTTTCTTGCGTTTATCCAGCCCGATTACCGCTATTACGTCATCATAGACGTCAATTCGGTAGGGGAAGGGTTGCTAGAATTCTGGCTTTTCGTCGGTTACATTTTTGCTCTCGTGAATGTGGTCGCTGGGTATCCGTATATCAAGAAATACGGATTCCTTAAATCCTAGTA
>JBAZEK010000015.1 GCA_041653995.1 Dehalococcoidia bacterium | reverse complement strand
GCTGCTGGGACTGCACCCGCTGCACCGGCTGCACCCGCTGCGCCGACTGCACCCGCTGCGCCGACTGCACCGACTGCACCCGCTGCACCGACTGCGCCGACTGCACCGACTGCGCCGACTGCACCGGAATCAAAAACGGTCGCGGGCTGCGATATGTGGCATTTGGCATGCAGCTGACCGCACAGCAGTGGCAGCAATTGGAGCTTGAAACATGACGCCAGAAGAAATATTAGCATTAACATCCGTCGAAAGGGAGCAACTGCCCGTATTCGACTGCGCCCGCTGCAACGACTGCGCCGGCTGCACCGACTGCACCCGCTGCACCGGCTGCACCCGCTGCACCGACTGCACCGACTGCACCCGCTGCTGGGACTGCTGGGACTGCTCAGACTGCACCCGCTGCACCGGCTGCACCGACTGCGCCGGCTGCGCCGACTGCGCCGACTGCGCCGACTGCCCCGGCTGCACCCGCTGCACCCGCTGCACCCGCTGCGCCGACTGCACCCGCTGCACCGACTGCGCCGACTGCACCCGCTGCACCGACTGCACCGACTGCACCCGCTGCACCGGCTGCACCCGCTGCTGGAACTGCGTCGGCTGCAACGTCTGCTGGGACTGCGCCGACTGCACCGGCTGCGCCGACTGCCTCGGAATCAAAAACGGTCGCGGGCTGCGATATGTGGCATTTGGCGTGCAGCTGACCGCACAGCAGTGGCAGCAATTGGAGCTTGAAACATAAAGACCCCCAAATTTGCGAGACGCGCCGCAGCCAAACAGGGCGGCTACTACTCTCGCCGGCACGAGACACGCACACCGCGCGACACACAGAGCGACACCCCACCCGAAAGGCGAATCGGCACATTTTTATGTTACACACAAACCAAAGCCGAAGCAACCGCGGCCGCGCTGCGGCGGCTCGGGTACTCGCCGAAATTGGTGCGTCCGTGAACCAACCACACCCCAAGACGAATTGGCAGTCGCTACACGCGCGGGTGATTAACCTCACGCCGGCGCAAGAAATCGCTATGCTCTCACTACTGCACACGGCCGTGTCCGTGTGTGAGCGTCACCAGGCTAGGGGCGATGCGTGGTGCTCGCAGTCAGCACAAGAGCAGCAGCTGCGTGCTCAAGCACACCTGGAGCGCGCAACGTATCGAGATGAAGATGGAATGTCTGAAGCCAGCCACGCAGCGTGCCGACTAGCATTTCTGCTGTGGCACAGGCCCGATCTGGTGCCTGGCACAGCTCCACCCACAGCCCAAAAGGAAAGATAATGAACCCCACCCACAGCACAAGAGGGTACAAACACCGATCACCGGTCGAAGCAGCCCGCCCGCAATACGACAATCTACTCAATCGCTCAATACCAATGCGCCCCCCGCACAGCGTCCACCCCAACAGCAGCATCCTCACATTCAGCGGCAAACGGCTTGATTTGCGAGCACCTGCTGTCGAGATGATCACGCTCCGTGATATCGCACACGCACTATCACGCATCGGGCGTTTTTGCGGTGCTGGCAACCACATCGCCACGGTCGCACAACACTGCGTGCACGTCAGTCTGTTGTGTCCGTCGGCTGCCGCAAGATGGGCACTGCTACACGATGCGGCCGAAGCGTACCTAGGCGACGTGAGCAGTCCGCTCAAATCGCTGCTACACGCGTACCAACGCTTAGAGAGGATCTGGCAGGACGCCATCAGCGCGCGATTTGGTGTGCCTCGTGTTAACATCAAGCAGTGGGACGTGAAAAGCATGCTGACCGAGCGCCGAGACAACGGGCCGTATTTCATGACGGATGCTGAGTGGCTCGGTCTATCGCCCGACACACCCACGCCGGAGCCCGATCCCATGCCGTGGAAACCGTGGGCACCAGCCCGAGCGGAGGCTATTTACCTGTCCAGAGCCTCACAATTAGGGATATACGACGATGCATGATCCAAACCCATTGGAGGGACTGTCCGTGTGTATTTGCGTGTGGCTCGGCTGTGTCGGTGTGCTATGGTTGACTCTGTTGATCATACAGAAAGTCTGGGCAAAATGATCTACGCCATAACTGCTTTTTTGATCGGTCTCGGTCTGCAACCTCCAGCGCAGCAACCAGCGCCGGCGGCTGGATGCTGCGCATCTGTCTATCAGGCATGCTGCCGCAGTGCGTGTGCAGCGCGCTCCGGGCCGCGATGGTACCAGGCTGACAGCATACTGCGCGGGTGCCTCGAGACAGCCGGATGTGATACCCACAATCCCACCACAAACCTCGAGTGCCCATGCCAAAAGTGAACATGTGCGGGCACCCTGAGCGCAAGCCGTGCGCAAAAGGCCTATGCTGTGCGTGCTACCGTAGAGCCCGGTACGAAGCCAACCGCGAGCACGCGCTCGAGCAACGGCGCGCTTGGCGCGAGGCCAATCGCGATCGCACCAATGAGCAATCCCGCGCTTGGTACGAGGCCAACCGCGAGCACACGCTCGAGCGACAGCGCGCTTGGCGCGAAGCCAACCGCGAGCACGCGCTCGAGCAACAGCGCGCCCGGAGAGAAGCCAACCGCGATCGCACCAATGAGCAATCCCGCGCCCGGTACGAGGCCAATCGCGAGCACGCGCTCGAGCGAAAGCGCGCTTGGCGCGAGGCCAACCGCGATCGCATCAATGAGCAACAGCGCGCTTGGCGCACAAAAAAGAAAGTAGCAACAGCAACATGCAGCAAGTTAATCTCCAAGTAGATCCAGAATTTGAAGCCCTCATACCAGCACCGGAGTCAGATGCTGAGTTACAAACAGCAATAGAGCGATCGTGTGGCTGTCGTGACGTGGATGCGATTATTGTGTGGGGAAACACAATCATAGACGGGCACCGGCGCTATGCGATATGCAAGCGTCTGCAGTTGCCCTACGACGTCATTCACATGACATTCGCAAATCGCGAGGAGGCAAAGCGCTATATGTGGCAGCGCCAAATTGCAAGACGTAATTTATCGGACGATCAACTGGCAATAGCAATAGCCAAATGCGACGGCGATTATCCCGTACGCATCACAGACCGAATGCGCACCATAGCGCAGGAAATGGTCGCGTCCAACGCGCCCCAGTGCGCACAGGTGGTATCCGGAAAATGGTCGTTGCCGCTCGCATACGGATCATGGCTGCACGCTACCGGGCGTGCCAAGCCGCGCGCGCAGCACCCAAAGACAGTGCCCGCACCGCCCCCGACACCCGAAGCAGATCCGCGCGCACAGCACCCAAAGACAGTGCCCGCACCGCCCCCGACACCCGAAGCAGATCCGCTCGACACAGCACTAACCAAAACCGCCGCACAGCGCGCCGCTGCCGCCGATCGTAAATTGCTCAAAGCGGCCAAAGACCGGATTACATCTCTGCAAGCGCGTGTGGATATGCTCTCGGCACCACTGCCCCGGCCGGCGCCCGTGGGGCCTCGCGTGCTCGGCACAGCCCAACGGCAAGCCTGGGGTCTGTCGGTGCTGTCCGATGTGCACGCTGGCGCCACTGTTGTGCCCACCGCATCCGTGTGCTGGAATTCATACGACCCGGAGATCTGCAGACACAGGCTTGACCGGTATTTCGAGTCGATCGTGTGGTTGATCAAAGATGAGCGCTCTTTTGCTGTAATCGGCCACTGCATCGCTGTGCTGGGCGACCTGATCGACGGGCATCTGCATGATGATCAAACGGAAACGTCCGAGGCGCCTCTTGTAACGATCGACTGGCTTGAGCCATATCTATTGGGGCGCCTTGCGCATCTCGCAGACGAACTGGGCCCCGATCGTGAATTGCGGGTGCTCTGGGTGCCAGGCAATCACGGCCGAGATACACTCAAACCACGCGCAGCTACGTATTGCGAGCATAGTCACGAGTGGGCTCTCGGACAGCGTGTAGCACGCGCGTTTGCCGACCACCCAACCATAAGAGTGCACGCACCAAAAGCAAGAGACGTATACACATCGGTATTCGGGCGAGTTTTGCATGGTACGCACGGTGATACAGTCAACTACGCCGGAGGTGTGGGCGGTATTACCATCCCGTTGCGCAAGGCTTATGCGATGTGGCAGTTAAATCAGCCGAGCTACTTGCATTTGACCGGGCATTTTCACTCTCAGCTCGACCTTGGAGACGGCCTCGCAAATGGATCTGTAGTCGGCTACAACGATTTCGCCAGAAAAATTAATGCCCGCCCTGAAGAGCCGAAACAAACATTTTGCCTGATCGACTCGAAATACGGTAAGACGAAGGTCAGCCCAACGTGGCTGCACGAGCCAACCGAGCGCGAGCGCGAAGCGCTGGCAACAGCCGCCAAGCGCTTGGAAGCGGGTGCCCTGTGCTGATGCACGACAAAATGCGCCTCGTGTGCTTGGGTGCTGCGTCTGTGCCAGGCGCTGTGCTGCTGTGCTGGTTGGCGCCGTCCGGTGCCGCCGGTCTGCTGCTGGCGAGTCTAAGCGCATACTGGGTGCGTGCGTGCGTAGCGTGCCAACCGTGGCGCGCTGCCGCGACAGAAGCAATCTGGGCCGCGTGCGTGCTCGTGGGTGTTGGGCAGTCGCTGCGGTCGGTGTCCGCGGCGGTGTGCTTCTGCGTTGGCGCTGGCGTTGGCACGTGGCTGGTGGTGCACCGTGGCTGTTGATCTGCAGGTGCTGCTCGACCGTGCGCGTAAAAGGTTGCGCTACGCGCCACGAAATATCCAAATCACGTGGGCGCTCGATAGCGAACTGGATAACGGACCCCACTGGGCACAGTGGCGCAGGTATCCGCACGATGGGCACTGGATTGGACTATCGTGTGCGTTGCAACAGGCTCCAATATATGTGCTCGAGTACATTATTGGACACGAAGTATTGCACGCAATTTTCCCGTATCGTCGTTGTAGACACCCAAAAGCCCACGTAGTAGCGTGCTACTTGCTCCCGCACCGCGCTGCAGCTGAAAAATGGCTTAGTCGCCACAGCTGATCGGCGGTGGCACAGGCGGGGGCACAGGCAGGGGCACAGGCGGGGGTGCGGGAGGTGGCAGCACCAGCCAGCGCACCCATTCAGCGATCGACCCGCCGTACCGCGCCTGCGCTGCCTCGAGTGCAGCCCTCACAGGCGCGCTGAATGACACGCACCGGCGCAAGGGAAACGGCCCCGGCACGGCCGCAGGCGTCCCGTGCAGGCCGCACGCGCACGCTACCCGAACCAACCGGCGCATTTTCGTGTTGGTTGGGGCACCGATTGGCATGTCGACCGTCAGCCGCTCCGGGCAGCGCTTCACAGCGGGCGGCACGGCAATGCCGTCGCCCAGACCCAAGGCAGCCGCACCCAGCAAGAGCCAGTAGCGCCCACGCCCCCGGGGCAGTCCAGCAATGCAGCGGATTGGTGCGCCGCGGCCGGGCTTTGGCAGCGGCGCCGCCAGGGTCCAGCCGGCGGCGTGCAGGTCCCGCCCAACGAATGCGCACGCAGCGGGTAGATGTTGCTCGACGTGAGTGCAGATTATGGTAGACACTTAGTCCAAGTCCAAATTGGACTGCAGCTGCTGCCACTGCTGTGCGGTCAGCTGCACGCCAAATGCCACATATCGCAGCCCGCGACCGTTTTCGATTCCAGCGCAGTCCCAGCAGTCGGTGCAGCGGGTGCAGTCGGTGCAGTCCCAGCCGCCTGAGCAGCGGGTGCAGCCGGTGCAGCGGGCGCAGTCCCAGCAGCGGGTGCAGCGGGTGCAGTCGGTGCAGCCTGTGCAGTCGGCGCAGTCGTTGCAGCGGGTGCAGCCGGTGCAGTCGAAAGGGAGCAACTGCCCGTATTCGGCGGGTGTTAATGCTAGTATTTCTTCTGGTGTCATGTTGTTCACGTAGCGGGTTGGGGGTGGCTTTGGTTGGGGGTGGCTTGGCGGGCATGCAAGGCGTTGCACGTCTTGTGCCATCTTTCAGTGGCGCGCAAGTGCTTGTTTTCTGGTGCTGGGTGCGTGCAGGTCTACGCAGTGTGCGTCAGTTGCTTCTCGGTTCTAGGGCATTTCACTTCGCACCCTGTTGGCCGCGGTATGTGATTTCAAGCACTTGCGCTTGTTGTGCTGTTGGCACGTGAATTGCAAGTACCTGAAATTATGACCAACCCGATCACCGCCACCACCGCCATCACCGCCACCACCGCCACCGCCACCACCGCCACCCACAAATACAACGCGCGGCTGCTCATCGGACGTATTAGCACCAGCAAAATCTCCGGAGTCGTCACCGGCACCGTAGAGTCCTCTTTTGCTGCTTCTCGTGAAGAAGCAACCGTCAGAGCGCAACAGGAAGCGAACCGGCTCGGAAAGCGCATATGGCTATCACTCATTGGCAGCGATGCCACACTATTCGCGCCTGCATCCTGACACCCCGACCACCACCACCAGAAGGAGCCTAAAACATGCTGACCCCCAAATCACCCGCTGAATTGGTTTCGTTGAGCCGGGATGACCTGCTCGGCATCCCGACATTTTCATTTTGCAGCGGCTGCGCGGACTGCTGGGACTGCCTTGGCTGCGCGGACTGCTCGGTCTGTCTGCACTGCTCGGGCTGCGTGGACTGCGTGCGCTGTGTGGACTGTTCCGGCTGTTCAGGCTGCGCGGACTGCGCAGGCATCGCTGGCGCGATCGGGCTACGATACATGGCGTATGGTACGCAGCTCGCAGCCGATGAATGGGCGAGGTTGTACGCGACTCTTAAATCGGAGGAGTAGAAAAATGTCTCCAGTGAAATTTTCAATTGACCGGGCGGGCGCCCGATTCGCTATTGACGACCGGGGCAAAGTGGTGTGGCTTACCGGTTCGCACCGCGGAATGCAGGCGGAGTTCACGCGCCGCGCTGATGCCGAGGCGATAATCGCGTCTTACGCTCCTCGTAATAAGTCAAAGATGCGCGTGGTGGAGGTCCGGTAGGCAGCACCGCCCACCAATGCAGCAGCGCCCGGTTTGCCAAGTGCAGGCCGGGCGCTGCTGCATTGGTGGGCGCTGCTGCATTGGTGGGCGCTGCTGCGTGCAGTGGGCCGCGCAGAAGAACAGGCGCTGAAATTACAGTGCTGATTTAGAGCGGTGCGCTGAAATTACAGTGCTGATTTAGAGCGGTGCGGACGAGAAGAAGCAATATATATTGCTTTTAGTTCTGTTTCTGCGCTGGAATTACAGCGCTGATTTAGCGCGCAGCGCGGACGAGCGGAAGCAATATATATTGCTTTTAGTCGTGCCCGGAGAAATAAATGCTTTTTGCCGTGCTATTTGCGAAAAGGCTAATAATTTCGGGTGTGTTGCTGTTCTGCGGGTGCGGCCGGTGTGAAAAGACGCTACGCGCCCATCACAGCAAGGCAAATCCCCTGTTACGGCCCGCGGACCGGTAACTTTTGGCGCAATAACCGTTATCGCTGCAAGTTGGTTATTGCGCCGCATGTCCGCGGGATCGTTCCCGATTGCCCGAGCAATAGAATCTTAAATACCCCTATGCCGGCGATCAGTATAACGTAAGAAGGTAAACGCTTAGCTTCTTACGTTAAAGTTGGCCAGGTATAACTGCAAACGTGCTCGCCGTGGCACCCCGACGAAGTCTTGTCTAGGGGTTTTAGTGGCACCCTGACGAAGTCTTATCTGGGGGTTTTAGCGGCACCCTTTGCTTGCCCGTGCTATGATCTGAGACGTGAGAATACCTCTAGATCTATATTCAGTCCCCCTCGGCTTGCTACAACAGCAGTACCAGTCCCCGTTGGACTGGCGAATGTTCGCGAACGATGCTCGGAGCCGCATCCCTCCGGACGCCAGGCGCGAAAACCTGACCGAGCACATGCAGCGCGTGTGGGATGTGTGGATGCTCGGGGAATCGCTAGCACCGCGCGATGTTGTTCGATCGAAGCTGGATGCTAACACAATACAGCGCAGGCGCGTTTGGCTATGTAAACGCAGAGCCAAAGCGCGCGCACTGCTGCCGATACGCGTGGATGGATCTGACCTTGCCGCTGTGCGCGCGCTAGGACCTGATTTTGCTCGCGTGGCAAATATACTCGAGCAGGTCGATGCAGATCTGGCTGCATTGCGCAAGCCCAAAGCCGGGCCGCCTGCTGTAGAGTCTGTAACCAATACACACGATTTACGTAAGCTGCGCGCACGCTTGCGTGTCTGCGAACGCAAACTCAACGAAGCTGGCGGAAGGTACAGCGCACAGCCCGCAGCACAAGAGTGGCTGCAGCTGGTACGTACCGTGACAGAGCACCTGCACAACTGTGAACAGGACCTGTACGAGCAGCGTTGTCGAGAGTGGGAGTACGACCACAAGCAGGACCCGGTTCGATTCCGGAAACGCCCACAGCGCCCAACGTGGCTGCGTCAAGCAGAAGAGCGCGAAGATGCAGCAGCGACCGAGGCGCGCCGCTGTCACATCAATGTAGTACCCTTACCCACGCAGACGTGGCACGAGAAGGAGGTAGACAGGGTGCACGCCGTGCTCGAGAGGCGCGCGCGCGTCAAGCAGGCCCGCAAGCGTAGCCACCTCGAGGCCTTGCAGTGCAAGCTGCTCGATTGGGCGTGGGGTGTTGGCAGGTGCAGCGGGCTGGATGTGGATCTGCAACCTGACATGGGTGCTGTTGGCTCTGGAGTGTGGCTGTACTTCGATCGCAATGATGTGCCCTATGAGTCTCTGCGGCAGCACGTGCTGGCTTCCTGCGCGGTGCGCTGCACGACAGGCTGGGCTTTCCCGCCTGAGACAGCGCGGGGCAGGGTGGTGGTCGCTGGCTTGCGGCAGGGGGTGTGAACGCTGGTTCACAGTCGGCGGGCCGATATGGGCTGATGCGTCCAGACGGTTTTAGGGGTCGGCTAATCAGTTGGGGCGCCTCTCGATTTCTGGCATTTTACGAATGTCAGCACCTAGGCCCGTCGACCGAAAAATAAAAATTTTTGGACTTGGGTTTGGGCTATAAATGCAATAACTTTTTGCATGCCCAAGCAGCGCTTGCGCGAATGACACCACTTGTATGGTCACGTACAATACCTTGCGCCGGCGTCTGAAACATGCTATTAGCCAAGCGACCCCCAAAGAGGCGGGGGCACGCGAGGCAATATGTCAGGTCCTAATCAGTCGATCGAAGTTCCCTTTTATTACGCGACACTGCCGGACGCTAACGTGCTGTCCGGGGTGATCACGGTGCACGATGTGGCTGGTGTTAGCAGGCCCGCGCGGCGCGCTGTGGTGGGGGCTGTCGGAGCTGCTGGGCTGACGCTCACACGCATTGACGGCACAACGGTCGTCATGAGTGCAGCACAGCTGCTGAAATTAGGCGGTATAGTAGAACGCCAGTTTATCGCTTTGCAAAGCAACGACTCTACCGACGTTGGCGTGGATTACTAATGACAGTGTCCGGAGGGGTGGACCCAAACCTGTTTGCGTCGCTCGCGGCGGCATATGCTGGAGGTATCCGCGCGCCAAGCGGTGTCGAGGACGCGGGAAAAATTCCAGTGGCTGACGCGGCGGGAACGAATTTCATTTACCGTCTATTGACTGAAATAGCGATTGATCTTGCGCCGATGCTCCCGCATGATTGGCAATTCGAAGACTGGTCGACTCCAGTAACCGCCTATGATGCGGATTCGACGCTTGCCGTGCTGACGATAGATTTAACCGATATCAGTCGCGCGAATGAAACATGGCTGATTGTCATAGATATAGAGATTGTGGCTACTCTCGCTGGTGCACCCGGCGCAGCGGGTAGAGTTACTGTCAGTCGACTATGTTCGGCCGTCTACGACGCTTCGGGCGTGCCGGTTGCATCTATGATGAGTTCTTCATGGGGCAGTGTTGATCAGTCTATCGAATTGAATATCATCGGAGTGTGGACATCTTCCGAGATCCCAGGTATCGTGGTAGGAATTACAAAAGAGACTGCTTTTGTCGGACACACTTTTTTCGTACAGGGGCGAATCCGCAAATGCACTGAAGTCAAGGTAGCGGGGTAACGTGAATTTAGGATTGAATCTAGCACTCGAGGTACACACAGCGAACGCGCCGGGAGGCGGAGAAGATTTGCAGGCGCCTTATATCATCGGTGAAGACGGAAATTTGCTGGTAGATGAAGCCGGAAATTTGCTGGTGGATGAGGTGGAAATATGACAACGCAGAGGCATTTGCTCGTAGAACACATTGATGTTGCTTACTCCGATTCGCAAACATTGAGAGAAAAATTCGCGACTAAGGCGCAAGCTCACGAGTCCTGCAAATACCAGCTGCTGCCGTCGGCCATTGCTGCGTTCGACCCTGAAGACACTTCCGCAGCTGATTGGGATGGCGCGTTTGCTGGGGCTACGTGGACTGCCGACGCTGCTGCTCACGTTCGCCTTTTGAATCAAGCGACGAATACCATTTATACGTTGACGAGCGAGACGACTTGCACGCCCACGGGCGAGACGGCGCTGCACGGGGCGCAGCTGGTGGTGACGGATTCGGGGCGCGTTTTTAGCTATCGTGACACCGCCGCAACCGGGGCAGCGACGCTGGCGTTAGTAAATGTCGAATCTTTGGTACGCACAGCGGCGCTTGACATGGGCGGGTACGCGGTCACCAATTTTGCAAACGAG
The DNA here is from genome assembly GCA_041653995.1 of Dehalococcoidia bacterium. Lineage (NCBI taxonomy): Bacteria > Bacillati > Chloroflexota > Dehalococcoidia > Dehalococcoidia bacterium. The sequence goes on along the minus strand of JBAZEK010000015.1, from coordinate 250 downwards.
TCCGGTGCAATAGTTGACCTGCATTCTCCCGGCGGCGCAACGGTGCTGCTGTCCTCGACATTTGCGACGGAAAAAGCACTTGGTTATCTAACCGCGTCGCACAAATATTTTGCAGTAATGAGCGCTCGGATTTTCCTGTGGAAAACTGCTAATCCAGATACCGTTGTCGGATGGATAGATTTGCCGCCGATAGGCATGCGCATCAGCACCAACGCATCGAATGTTGTTACTGTAGCATTCAATCGTAGCG